>JALVQI010000090.1 GCA_027031485.1 Candidatus Aminicenantota bacterium
AAATAAAAGTCAATTATATTATGCGGTTGAAGTTACAATTTGAAAAAGACACTTATTTCACAAAAAATTACGTTATAAATGGAATAAAGAGGAAGGTATGTTTATTCTAATAGAATTATGGTTGATATTTAAATAACAGAGTTGTTTTTAAGTTAAACTTTACATTTGATGCTAAATCTATGTTTTTATGTAAATCTATCGAATTTTGTCAGATATCTCTCTACTATCTGTAATCTTGTAATTTTCTTTTTTTTATTTTAAACTATTTAATATGAGATAAAAGAGGTAAAAAGATGGATGTAAAGATTAAAGAAAAATTTGATGTTTTTAAAACAGAAGTGAAAAAATTACAGGCTGAAGAAGGGGAGAAGGAGAAAAAATTCTACAAGTTTCTTGATATGCTAAGTTCATTTTTACAGGATATTTTTAAGGTTGAAGATGACGAGGTAACAATCTTTGTAACAGATAAAAAAGAATCACTTCTCTCTTTCGTTAAACCTGATTATTTAAGGGAAGCGGGAATTATTCCCATGACATCTCAGGATTCCTTTGCTGTTCAATCTCTTGTGAGTGCAAAGGCAAAAGTAATTAATCATATGAAAAAGAAGAGACCATCTTCCATCTTTGAGCTCGTTAAAAATCCGGATAAACCAAATTATCCTGTTCAAAAATTAATGGTTGTTCCTCTCCTTTTAAAAGGGAAAAGGTTAGGTGTTATAGAAATTTTGAAAAAGGCAATGTCAAGTAGTGAAGCAGGGCCTGATTTTACAGAAGAGGATCTTAAACAATTAGTGGAGATAGCAAAAGAAATTGTAACTTATTTTTCTTTTTTCAGACCTGAAGATTATAAACCTAAGTTGAATGAGGGGTAGGTTGAAAAGGGAAAGATTAAGAGAAATTCTACTTGAAAAATCCGTGTTTTTCGGAGATTTTACTCTCTCTTCGGGGAAAAAATCCAATTTTTACATTGATGCAAGAATTTCCACACTATTTCCTGAATCAGCCTATTTGATCGCGGAGATAATGTTTGAAATTTTAGAAGAATATAAGATCGATGCAGTCGGAGGATATTCTATCGGAGCAGACCCGATTGTCAGTTCCATTGCTGTTTTTAGTTATCTAAAAAAAAATCCGATCCCTGCCTTTATAATAAGAAAAGAAGAGAAAAAATATGGGAGGGGAAAGGTAATTGAAGGAAATTTTTCAAAAGGAATGAGAGTTGCAATCGTTGATGATGTCATAACGACAGGTGGCTCAATAATAAAAGGGATTAACAAAGTAAAAGAAAATGGAGCTATTCCGGTAGTGGCTTTATCTGTTATAGACAGAGAAGAGGGGGGAAGAGAAAAGATTGAGAATATGGGTATTCCCCTTCATTCGATTTTTGATCTTGATGATTTGGGGATAAAAAAAGAGTAAAAATTTTATTTAATATTTAAAATCCCTTTTTGTTATAGTGGATTAGATTCTATTGTTTGATTAAAAATTTAATAATACGAGAGAAACTATCCTACAATTGCATCAACCATGGATTTTCCGACAACCTCCACAACTACCTTTTGAGGAGCACAGATTAATCTTTCTCCCTGATTGGAAATAATTCCTCTGTGCATACAAATTTTGTGTTTGCAAGAACTCTCCTCAACTCTCACTTTTCCTGAGAAGGTTGCAACTTTAATCTTACCAAGGTTTGTGGGTAAAGTAATTGAAGTGTTCTTTTTAAGGTCAAGATACCCGTAAGTTTTTCCATTTACACTTATTTTAGCCTTTTCTCCCCTTTTCCCGTTTCCCGTATCTGTTGAATTAATTTTAACTCTTATCTCATAAGCGGCTGATTTTTCTGCGTATATCTTCTTTGAAACAGAGGAAAATAGACCTTTTCTCGGATCAACTATTTTATTTCCATAGGTTAGCGTAAGTCCCGGTTCTGTCGAATTTATTCTTTTTACCTCTACAACAGAGATTATTGATTTTCCGGATAAAGAACTAAGTATGGGAATTTTGGAACCTTTATAAACTCCCCTGTTGATTCTATTAAGAGCGAATTTTAATACATTTTCCGCTTCATTATTTATTCCATGGACAAAAATATTTTTACCTGTGTTTGAATTAACCGCTTTAAGAACTTCCGTCAAAGATTCTACAGGTTTTGATGTCAATATTGTAATATCAAATTCTTTTTCATCTCTTAAAATATTATTGAGGTTTAGAAGTGGTAATGCCGAAACTCCTAAAACCTTTAAAAAATCTCTTCTTGAAATTTTCATTTTATTCCTCCTTTTCTATTTCAACAATTGTTGGCATTTTTTTCCCTTTTTTTTCAACTTTTTTATAAATATAATAAACAATAAAAAGAAATATTGCTCCTCCCAAAATTGAGGTAAGCTCTCTCTGAATCCCCAATTTATCTCCTATTAAATATCCTCCGAAAACTCCAACAAGCATCATAAAGAGTGAGAAAGTTAAAAATTTTATGAATTCTATGTTAAGTTCCTCTATATCAATATCAAACTTTACCCTATCACCCTCTTTTGCATTAACAGAATTTATCATTTTGATTTGTTGCGAGGAATTCATTGCACAGAGAGCTGAAAGCGCACACTTTTTACATGTTTCAGGATTTTCAGGCTTTACATAAGCATAAAGCCCTTCTACTACTTCCACTTTACCCAATTCAAGCTTTGTCATTTTCCTGTTTGTCAGTTCTTACAACCTTTTCCGGATGAACAAAGTTTATTGCTCCGGTCGGACATTTGTCAATACCTCCATAGCACTCCTCCGTAAATTTTTCGGGAGCAACAACATAAACAAGATTATTTTCCATAGTGAGGGCACCTGTGGAACACTTTCTGACACATATATTGCAGGCAATACAGGCATTTTTGCAAACAGCTCTGGATTGTTTGGGAGGGTCCTGGGATCTGCAGAAGATCATAACATTTTCATCAATTGGATGCAGTTCAAGAATATCCTTTGGACACTCTTCCACACAAATCCCGCAACCGGTGCATTTTTCCTCGTCAATAAAGGGTAAACCATCAGGCATCATCGTAATTGCATCAAAGGGACAGGATCTTTCGCAATCTCCGTATCCTAGACATCCCCAATCACAGAGTTTGTCTCCTGAACTTACAAGAGCAGCTGCACGGCAGGTTTCAATTCCTTCATAATAAGCTTTTCTTTTGGCAGCCTCCTCTGTACCTCTGCAATGAACTCTTGCTACAACTTTGGTCGTTGCAGCAGATTCAACTCCCATGATTTTAGCTATCAAATCTGTGATCGGCTGGCCTCCCACAGAACATTTATTTATCTCTTCTCCTTTATCTACTATTGCTGTCGCATAATTTTTACATCCCGGGTATCCGCATGCTCCGCAATTAGCCTGTGGTAAAATAGTATCTATCTCTTCAATCTTGGGGTCGACTTCAACCCTTAATTTTGCATCCGCTGCCGCGAGAATTACAGCAAAAAGTAAAGCCAAAACACCAAGAGTTATTATTGAAATTAATAGTGTACTCATTCTTCACCTCACTTAATCAGTCCGGCAAAACCCATGAATGACAGAGCCAATATACCTGCGACCAAAAGGGTTATACCCGGACCTTTCAGAGATTCCGGAACATCGGCAAAATCAAGCTCTTCTCTTATTCCTGCCATAATAACGAGAGCAAGAGTAAAGCCCAACCCCGCACCTACACCGAAAACTATTGTTTCTATGTATGTATAGTTTTTAAGAACAGCAATTAAAGCGAAACCCAATATAGCACAATTTGTTGTAATAAGAGGTAGATAAATTCCAAGAGCATCATAAATTGCTTCCGATGTTTTTCTTATAAACATCTCAACAAATTGAACAAGAGAAGCTATTACAAGTATAAAGGACACAATCTCAAGAAATTCAAGATGATAGGGAGCTAAGATCAAATGGTATATGGGCCATGTCACAATTGCTGTTATTGTCATGACAAAGGTAACAGCCATTCCCATGGAGACAGCGGAGCTTAATTTATTTGAAACACCTAAGAACGGGCATATTCCTAAAAAGTAAGAGAGGACAAAGTTATTGATCAACAGAGCAGAAACAAAAATTATAAGTAAATCCATTTATTCCTCCTATACCTTTTTAAATTTTGTTTGTAGAAACTTTGAAAATCCTACAATGGTTCCAAGTGTGAGAAATGCTCCAGGAGGAAGAATCATAACCATCCAGTTATCCCACCAGCTTCCTAAAACTCTCATATTAAACCATGTGCCATTTCCTAAAATTTCTCTGAAACTTGCCATTAAAAGCAAAGCTATTGCAAAACCAAAACTCATGCCGAGAGCATCAAGAATGGATCTGAAAATACCATTTTTTGAGGCAAAAGCTTCCATTCTCCCTAAAATAATACAATTAACGACAATTAAAGGGATAAAGGGTCCCAGAGCTTTGCTCTGTGCAGGATAAAAAGCTGCAAGATATCTATCAGCCATTGTGACAAAAGTTGCTATTACGACAATATAAGAAGCAATTCTGACCTGCCCCGGAATGAATTTTCTTATGGCTGAGATTATTATTGCCGAAGAAGTTAAGACAAAAATAACAGCTACGGACATTGCGACAGCATTAACAACCGCATTTGTAACAGCCAAAGTAGGACACATTCCCAAAAGCTGAACAAGAACTGGATTCTCTTTCCATAGCCCTTTTATAAAATCATAAAGATAGCTTTTATTTTCATCCATTCTTAACCTCCTCTTTAACTCTCTTTAATGCATTGTTAACTATTGTAACAACCGAGCGGGATGAAATTGTAGCTCCGGAAATCGCATTAACTTCATTATCTTTTAATTCACTTTCTCCTTTGGGTGGTTTTGCTAAAATTATTTCTCCTGTTATATTCTTATTTTTCCAGAATTTCAGAAACAAATCTTCATTCGTAATTTTTGCTCCCAGACCGGGAGTTTCTTTTTGTTCCAGAACTTCAAGCCTGAACATTTTGTCAAGATGTTTGTCAACACCAAACATAATTGTTATAAGATCTTGAAATCCGGTTCCCACTGTGTAAACAGCATAACCTAATGTCTTACCATCTTTATCAAAACAGGCAAAGATTTTAAACTTATTTTCATCTTTGATGATTTTGTTGGTTACGGTTCCCGGAACCACTTCTTTAATTGCTTTTTCAACTTCAGCCTTTTTGTTCTTTTCAATATAAGGTTGTGTATAAACAGCGAAGTATGCCAAAAGCCCGCTTGAAATCACAGCTACGAGAGTCAGAACAAAAACCATATAAACTCTTGATTTCACTTTTTCCCTCCTTCTCCGAGGATTTTAGGTCTTGTATATCTATTTAAAAGAGGAACAAAAGCATTCATTATTAATATGGAATACATAACTCCTTCGGGTAAACCTCCGAATACCCTTATTAAGACAACTAAAAAGCCAATTCCGATCGCATAAATCCAGGATCCTTTAGGAGTAATAGGGGAGGTAACCATATCTGTTGCCATAAAAAATGCTCCTAAAAGCAAACCGCCTGCAAAAAGAAAATATAAAGGATTTGCAAATTTTTGAGGATTTGCAATATAGAGAGCTCCTTGAAAGACAAAGACAGATAAGAGAATACCTGTAGGAATTCTCCAATCTATGTATTTTTTAATCAAAAGAATTGTTCCTCCAATAATAAGTAAAATAGCGGATGTTTCTCCCAGAGAACCACCTGTGTTTCCTATTATAAGGTTTTTATATGGTGTCAGAATATGTGAAAATTTAAATCCTCCTAACGGAGTGGCAAAGGTTTTTGCATCTACAACTTTCTGAACAACCGGAGGTACCCAGGTTGTCATAGCAACAGGAAATGCAGCCTGGAGAAAAGCTCTTCCGACCAGAGCCGGATTAAACATATTATAACCTAATCCTCCGAAAACCTGTTTTCCCAATGCTATTGCAACAAAAGCCCCTATTGCCACATAGGATGATTTTAATCCGGGTGGAAGGGTTAAAGCAAGCAAAATACCTGTTATCAGTGCCGAACCATCTAAAACCGCTGATAAGTCCTTTTTCCTTGTCACCAGAAAAAGCAGTTCTGTTAAAAGGGAGAAAACAATTGAAATCAGGAGAATTCTTACAGCATTCATTCTGAAAAAGTAAATTGAAGCTCCTACCGGAAGTAATAATGTTCCCACAACCCAATACATAATCCTGGGCACGGATTCTTTATTCCTTATATGGGGAGATGATGATAAAACAAACTCGCTCGCATATTGTTTCTTCATTTTATTTCTCCGATTTTTTTCTTAGCTTTATATATCCAGATTTTCCAAACCTTATCCAGTGAACCAATGGAATGTTTGCAGGGCACACATAAGAACAGGTTCCGCACTCAATGCAGTCCATAAGCCCCCAGCTTTTCGCATCTTCAAATCTTTCATTTTTAGCAAGCACAACAATTCTTGTCGGTACCAAATTCATAGGGCAGTGTTCAACACAGCTATTACATCCGATACAGTTATACTCTTTCTTTTTAGGAAGCTCTTCCTCCGGGATTACCAAAATACCTGAAGTCGCCTTTAATACGGGGACAACATCAGTCCACTGGGAAATACCCATCATAGGGCCTCCCATTATCAGCTTTCCGGGTTTTCCGACATAACCACCTGCATGTTCAACAATATCCTTAAACATTGTTCCTATTCTGACCTGAAGATTCTTGGGCTCTTTTACCCCTTCTCCGGTGATTGTAAGCACCCTTTCTATAAGAGGCATCCCTGTTTTTAATGTTTCATAAACAGCATAGGTTGTGCCGACATTCTGAACCAATACCCCGACATGAAAAGGAAGTCCTCCCGTAGGAACCTCTCTTCCTAAGATCGCCTTAATGAGCATCTTTTCTCCGCCCTGCGGATATTTTGTTTTAAGTGGAGCAACTTCAAAATCCGATCTTCCCTTTAATTTCTCTTCATAAAGGTTGATTACATCCTCTTTGTTATCCTCAACTCCGATATAAATCTTTGAAGCACCAACTGTTTCCTTTAAAATTTCAGCACCGGCAATTATCTCCTCTGTTTTTTCAAGCATTAATCTGTAATCTGTCGTAAGGTATGGCTCACATTCAGCCCCATTTAAAATAACCGTATCCACAGGATACTCTTTCGGAGGAGAAAGTTTAACCGAAGTGGGAAAAGCAGCTCCGCCAAGTCCCACGATACCGGCTTCTCTCACAGCATTTCTTACCTCTTCAGGTGAGTAAGAGAATGGATCATCCTTTAAAGGTTTAATTTCCGGGAAAAGCTCATCTTCTCCGTCATTTTCAATAATAACAGATAAAACATTCTTACCAAGGGGAGTGACATGGGGTTCAACAGATTTCACAGTTCCGGAAACAGGAGAGTGGATGTTAGCTGAAATAAAGCCCTTGGCTTCTCCTATCTTCTGCCCTTTCAGGACTCTATCCTTTTTTTTCACAAGAGGTTCGGCTGGTGCTCCTGTGTGCTGGTGCAGAGGTATTACAACAGTTTTTCCGGGTGGGAAAAACTCAATCTTAAACTCTTTTGATAACTCCTTTTTATCAGGAGGATGAACACCTTTTGGAAATGTTTTTTTATTCATGTTCCCTTCCAGATGTTAAATTGTTTGTAAGAATATTAAAAAAAAAATGATTTGTCAAGGAAAATATAAGACCCATAAAATCTTATCTATTCTTTTTATTAAACCAGTCTTTGATATTTTCTGAATTCATTAAAAATGAGGAATAAAAGGTTAAAATGGAAACTAAACCAAGAATTATTAAAAGCCTTATCCAATTTTGCCCCTGTGAAATTCTTATATTTACATAGTGATATGTAGCGTATATCCAGATAAAACCTCCTATGAAAAGAATTATCTGAATCCCTACTCTTATAAAATTTTTTCTTAGTAAAAAAAGGAGCGGTAAAATTAAAAAGATATAGGGTAAATAGGGGATATTGTTTCTTGAAAAGTGTGCGGCTAAAAGTAAAAGTGAGAAAATCGGTAAAATAAAACTCAAACTTTTTTTCATAACTTTCTCCTCAAGTTTATTTGCAAGATTTTAAATTATAAAGATTTATTAATTAAATTTCAAGATTGGATTCTTTGTTTACAATTAGTTGTCTTAAACCTTCCCCCAGGTAATTAAAACCGACAACTGTGATTATAAGCAAAAAAGAGGGGTAAAGAAGTATAAGGGGGTTTGTTAATATTAGGTTTCTTCCGGTATCTATCATATTTCCCCAGGAAGGGTAGGTTATGGGGACACCTAAACCTAAAAAACTTAATCCTGTTTCCGCTATAATTATTGCGGAGATCCCAAGGGAAGCCTGAATAATAATCGTCGGGATGACAAAGGGTAAGATATGCTTAAATACAATGTAAAAATTCGGAGCTCCCAGAGCTTTTTCAGCAAATATAAAGTTTTCCTCTTTTGTTTTTAATGATATTCCCCTTGCGAGACGGGCATATGAAACCCATCCCATCATGGATAGAGCCAGGATAAGATTAGCAATACTGTTTCCTAAAAATGATATCAGCGTTAAGGCTAACAATATTCCAGGGAAAGAGAGAAAAACATCAACAATTCTCATCATGATGGTATCCGAAAAACCTCCATAATAACCTGAAAATGTTCCTATAAGTGTACCGACTGATGCAGATATTATGATTACAATAAAACCAATGCTTAATGAAACCCTTCCCCCATACATTAACCTTGCTAAAATATCTCTTCCAAAATCATCGGTTCCCAGAGGGTGTGATTTTGAGATGGGAGCAAGATCATTTGATAAATCAATGGCGAAGGGGTCAACATGATAGACCAAAGGGCCCAAAAAGGAGAAGAAAATTATAAAAAGTAAAAGAAAAATTCCCATTCTAAGAGAAAAATTCAATTTTCACCTCTCTTTCTTATTCTCGGATCAAAAACCATATAAAGAAGATCAGCAATCAGATTCGTAGTAATATAAACAGAGGAGATGAAAATAATTAAACCCTGTACAACCGGATAATCCCTTGCTTTTATTGATTCGATTAATAGTGTTCCTATTCCCTGGATAGAGAAAACTGTTTCGGTGATTATTGTTCCCGTTAAAAGAGCACCGAATTGTAAAGCTAAAACAGTTATTATTGGTATCATTGCATTTTTAAGAATATGAAAAAACCAGAGCTCTTTTTCAGGCATACCAATTATTTTTAAATTTTCTATATAATTCTTCTTTTTCTCTTCCTCCAGAGAAGCTTTAATAATCCTTATTAAAATTGCGGCTAAACCTGTTCCAAGAGTTAAAGAGGGAAGAATAAAGTGTGAAAGGGAGGTATCCCCTGAAACAGGAAAGAGACCCAGATAAATTGAGAAGATCATTATTAACAAAGGTCCGAGAACAAAGTTTGGTACAGCGATTCCAAAAACAGAAACACCTGTTGTTATTTTATCAAATAATGAGTTCGCTTTTTTGGAAGAATAAATTCCCAGTGGGAAAGCAATTAGTATTGCAACCAGCATTCCTCCCACAGCAAGATAAAATGTTGAGGGTATTCGTGAGAGTAAAAGGGATGAAACAGTTCTGTTCTTAACCAAAGACTCCCCCAAGTTGGCAGTAAATAATTTTTTAATAAAAAGATAGTATTGGGTGGTTAGTGGTTTATTTAACCCTAATTCCTCTCTCAATTTAATAATATCACCCTGTTGAGCACCTTCACCGAGCATCAGTTGTACCGGATCTCCGGGTATTAAATGGATTATAAAAAAGACGATTGTTATTACAAAAAAAAGAGTTAAAAGAGAAATTCCTATTCTTCTAAGAAAAAATCTCATTGCCCCATGTCATACTTTTTTAAAAGATTATAGAGTTGCATCCTGCTTATTCCCAGTTTTTTTGCCATTTCATCCCTGGTGAGAGTTTTAAATGAATTTAGAACCCTTGATAAATACTCTTTTTCCGCATCCTCTTTGATTTTTTTCAAGGGAAGGACCTCAAAAATATCCTCTTTATCAAAAAACTTTTTATCAAAATGCTTCTTATTAAGTATAAATTCATTCTCTGATAATAATACAATGGCTTTTTTTATTTCAACCTCAAGTTCTCTGACATTTCCGGGCCAATCATAGTTTGTTAAAGCTTTCATAACATTGCTGGAAATTCCTATTCCCTTTTTACCAATAAACTTCTCATATTTTCTGAGAAAAAAACTAACAAGAAGAGGGATATCCTCCTTCCTTTTTCTTAAGGGAGGTAACTCAACCTTTATTTCATTTATTCTGTAAAAAAGATCTCTTCTAAAATTTCCACTTTCCATCTCTTTTTCAAGATTTCTGTTTGTTGCAAAAATAAATCTTACATCAACCTTTTTTGTTTTCGTGGAACCAATCTCCACTATCTCTTTTTCCTGAATTACTCTTAAAAGTTTACTCTGTATGTTTAAAGGCAGTTCTCCAATTTCATCCAAGAATAGAGTTCCATTGTTTGCACTTTCTATAAAACCTTTGCTGTCCTTTAAAGCTCCGGTAAAGGAGCCCTTCTTATATCCAAAAAATAATGATTCCATGAGCTCTTTTGGTATGGCCGCACAGTTGACTACAACAAAAGGATTGTCTCTTCTGATGCTATTAAAGTGCAAATATCTGGCAATAAGCTCCTTTCCTGTACCTGATTCCCCTGTGATCAGAACTGAAAAAGGAAGGTTTTTAATTTTATCGATAAATTCCTTAATATTGCTTAAACCACTATCAAATCCCACTATTTCAAAATCCGAAGGTTTTCTCTTTTCTCTATAATTTGTTAAATCTCTTAATGATTCTCCCTTTAAGATTTTTTCAAAAATTTTTAAATAGAATATAAGATTTTTTTCTTTTATTTTTTTAAGATAAAAATCTAATATTTTTTGGTTTAACTCCTGTTCCTTTTTTTTAACTATGTGTATGTAGATGATTAAAATCTTTAATTCATCAAAAAAGTTTGCCGAAAAATTTTTTACTATTTTTTTCCATTTAGGGAAATCCAAATTGTTAAAAAAATCAAAAAACTTATATTTTCTCCTTTGTTCATGGGAAGGTATGAATAAAGCAACAAAATTATACAGGATTCTGAAGAGTGGAATTTTATTTTCCATATTTTCAATTTCTCTTTCTTTTAAAACTTTGTTTAATCTTTCATACGTTTTCTCATACTCCCCTTTTAAAAAGCTAATCTCTCCAAGAGAAAAAATGTCTACAATCTTTGAAATTTTATTTCCAACGGATTCATCATATTCAAGGGCTTTTTTTATTAATTCCTCCGCTTTTTCAAGTTCTCCCATCTCTTTTAAAACTTCTCCCCGGTTGAAGATAGAGAGTGTGTAAGCCTTTTTATTATCTATCTTTCTAAAAAAGTACTCGGAAAGTTCAAACCAGCTGAGGGCTTGATACAATTGCTCGTTTTTAAAATAGTTTTGACCTATATCCGAGCTAATGTTTCCAAGATCAAGGTAATCATTGTCTTTTACTTTAAGCATATAAAGCTCGAAAAGTTCTTCAATATTACCCTTTCCTCTTTTCTTTTTTAAATAAAAAATATATCTTTTGGTTTTAGTTATAAGTGAACTTTCTCCGGAATTATTCATAATGTTTTCAAATACTTTTTGAGCTTTTGCAAGTTCACCCTTTGTATAATACAATAATCCTTCCTCAAAAAGAGCCTGGTAATATATTTCTTCATTTTTGTTTTGTTCTTTGAATTTCTTCAGTTCACGGAAAAATTCCTTTTCTTGCCCCAATATGCGAAAGCATTTGAGTTTTTTAATTAATTCTTTTTTGGTGGTAAATAAAGATTGATGTTTTTTGCTCCAGTTTATCGCCTTTTCGTATTCGGAATTTTTTACATATAGATCAAATAATTCTTTAACCTCTTTTTCATTTTTCACTTTAATTTTCTCGAGAATTTTCATTTTATAGAAAGGATGCTCTTTGAAATTAAAAGCAATTTCTCTTAAATCTTTATCCTCTATTCTTATACTATTAAGGATATAAAAGAATTTTTCCTTCAAATTTTGTGGAAGAAAAGTATATATTTTTCCCAATAAAATGGAATTCTTGATGTTTTCAATTAACAATCCCATTTTATACTCATTAATAGCTAATGTTTTTCCTCTAAAATTTTTTAATATGGTTTTTAGAATTCTCTCATCAAGGTATTTGTCTATTAATGAATTTAGTAACTCTTTATTTTTCTCTATTTTTTCAATCTGATTTTTATTTGCTTTGGAAGGATATTTTTCAAGCAAAAAAAAGTAATTCACATAATATTTTTCATTGAAGGAAAGCTCAGGAGGATTTCTGAAAAAAAGTTTTGTCTTTATCGTATTGATATCTTTGTTGCTTTCATAGAATAGTTTTGAAATTATATCAGGGTTGGACCAGAAAAACATCTCTTTTACCTCTTCTTCTCTTAATGGCATAAGGTGATACTGAGCATATCCCTCTCTTTTAAAAACTTTTTCAGAAACAATTATTTTATGGGTTTTAGACAAAGAGTTTTCCATTGTGTTCCATTGTTGAGGTATTATTTTTGGTTCATTAATCTTAAAAAATATATATGCTTCTTCCGTATCCAAAATTTTCAGAATTTTTTCTTTATCTGTCTTAATCTCATAATTTTCTCCAAGGATTAAGAAGTTATAAGCTTCTTCATAAAATTTTTCCGGGGAATCAAAATAAAAAACAATTTTATTATTAAACTGTAAGAAGTTGATAATTTCCATAATAAAATCATTTGTATCCGAGGATTTTTCTCCATAGAGAGTTATATTTTTTTCTCTGTTTAAAAGAGAGACAAACTCGTAAAAATTATTCCTTATTATTTTTTTATAACCTCTTAAATATGTTGCCCGAATAAAAGAGTTAATATCAGATGAATCTTTAATGTCCACTATTTTAAATTTTCCCCCGTATGTGTTTTTTGAAAGAATTACACTTTTCCCTAAATAGGAGAAGAATTGTCGGATATTATTTTTTATTTCCTTTAGTTGGTCTTTGTTAATGAAAGAAATATCCTCATACTCTCTGGCATAGAATTTTTTATTATCTGTCCCTTTACCATAAAATTTTATATTTAAAATATTCTCATGGTGGATATTTGATAAAAACTCATGCTTTTCATCAAATAAAATTTCCACTTTCCGAGACAAAAAATAATCCCTATAGAGATTGTCCTTAATTCTTTTTAATCTGGTAAAATAGTTGAACATTATGAGCGCAAAGAATTAAGCTTTTCTTTTGCATCGCGATAGTTTGAATCTTCCTTTACAATTTCATTTAGAAGATTGATTGCCTCATTTATCTTTCCCTCAATCTCGTAAAGGTTTGCAAGTTCATATTTGAGAGAAAGATATTCCTCTTTGCTTCTTCCTTTTACCTTTAAAGCTGCCTTGAACCATCTTTCCGCTTCACTAAAAACCCCCTTTTTAAAAAAAGAAAGACCTAAATGAACAAAAGAATCAAATTTATATTTGTCACTTTTGCTTGATATTAAGAAATCATTTATTGCTTCATCGTAAAGCCCCATACCAAAATAGGCTATTCCCAGGTTGTATCTTGTCCCATAGTCTTCTTTCTCAATTGTTCCTTCTAATTTTTCTTTAAATTGACTTAAAATATCATCAAGATTTTTTTCCATTGTCGTCGTAACAGTATCTTTCGCTTCTTCTGATACATCTTTTATGGCCTTGATTTCATCGGAGACAACGGTTCCAACTTCATAATAATATGATTCGGGAATGTCAAATATATCCTCACCTTCTAAAATATTGTTAAAATCTTCCATCTCCTGATCAATATCCAAGATATCACTATCTTTTATATTGCTGATATCTTCAGAGGTATCCAATTCCTTATCTATTTTTTGCTCGGCAAGATCAAAATCAAAGTCTAAATCCTCAAAAACCGGGTTGTCGGAAAGATTATCTGTTTCAGAGAGAGCATCAATTCCATTGTCTTTTTTATCAACTTTTAATTCCTCTGCTTTTTCCCCTTTATCTTCTGAAACAGCATATTCTTTATTTTCAAGGTTACCAAAGAGCTCCTCCTCCGGTTGTTCTTTGATAGCCGATTTTCCTAAATCTTCTTTTGTTTCATTGTTTTCCAAAGATAAATCAAAATCAATCTCAATTTCATCCTCAATATCCATTTCCTCGGACTTGTTTTTTACATTCTTATTATTCTCACCTATTTCTATTTTCTGTTCTTTTTTATTATCTTCCTCAATAAAAAGCTCCTCCTCTAAATCATCGTTGAATTCGTGAACCTCTTTTTCATCTTTAAATTCAGATGTTTTTCTAAGATTTTCAATAAACTCTTTCTTTTTAATTAATTCTATATTATTGGGATAAATCTCCAGCGCTTTCAGAACAGTTTTTTCAGCTTCATCCAAAAAATCATTGTTTAAAAAAAACTCTATTTCTCCAAGAAACTCTTCGGCTTTTTTCTCATTCTCTTTAAATTCAGAATCACCTTCTCCTTCAGTTTCTCCAAAAGAAATCTCAGTTTTTGAGGATGTGATATAATTATTTAAGAGGGGATCATTGGGAAAATATTTAATAAGCCTCTCAACTGTGAATGATATTGATTCTTTCTCACCAAGCCTTTCATATATCTCTATTAATTGATGTCCTGTTTTTAATGCTTGATCTAATGATTTGTTTTTAAGGAGAAAATCTAAAAGCTGTTCTTTGATTCTCGGATTTGAAGGATACATTTCACTTAAATTTTGCACCTCTCTTATTGCTTCCTCCTTAAAACCACTTTCAAAAATTTTTACAAACTGGCTTAAATTTTCCACTATGGTTTTTTCCTCTATTTCCCTTCTCTTTTTTTCTTCCTCGTCAACCTCTTTTTCTCCCCTTGTAAGCCTGGAAAGGCGATTCAATTCAAATCTGAATTCCTCCTTTGTTGGATCCATGATTAACAATTTTTCATAAATTTCTTTTGCCTTTTCGTATTCTTTGTTATTCTCATAGACTTCGGCAATTGATATCAGTACGAGAATTAAGCTATTTTCTTTTCCAAATTTTTTAAAAATGGAAGCTCTTTTTTGGAGAGCCGGTAGGAATTGAGGGTTTTTGGTCAAAATTACATTCAAAAGATCCTGTGCTTTATTCTCTTTATTATTCTCAATTAGTAGATTTATGACGGGATTTATTATTTCAAAGGCTTTTGTAAAATTATTTTGTTCAACATAGAGTTTAGCAAGATATTCATAAGGCTCGACATCTGTTATATCAATATCTTTTGATAATTGAAGAAGAATTTTTTCTGCTTTTTCATAATTTTTTGTTTCAAGATAGAGTTGAGATAACAGTTTTTTAAACTCTCCTTTCTTACCTTTATTATTAATATTTTCTAAAAATTTAATAGCTTCTTCAATCTTCCCATTCTTTTTGTAAGTATCGATTAATGTTTTTAAATAGAGTAGATTCTTGTCTAAATTAAAAGCTTCTTTATATGCTTCTATGGCTTTTTCTATCTCTCCTTTTTTACGGTAAATATCACCTATTTTAACATAGGTTTCAGCAGCTCCCTGGGGATGATATTCTTTTTTATACATTTCAGCTAATGTCCTTAAAATGTTGATGTTTTCCTTATCTAATTCAGCTAATTTTTTATAAACTTTTAAAACTTCATCTGTTTTCTTTTGAAATTTTAAATATTCTGCCACATCTATATATATCTTTTTGGCATCAACCTCTGCTCCGATTCTTTGAAATAGTTCTCCCAATTTAAAAGCCACCTCAATATTTTTCGGATCAAGTCTGTATATCTTTCTATATATGGCAATACTTTTAGGGATATTATCTGTTTTTTCATAATATTCAGCAAGTTTTTTATAATATTTATAAGCTTCTCTATAATTGCCTACTCTTACATAGAGATCTCCCAGTTGATTGATGGCCGCAAGATCTCTGGGATTAATCTGTAAAAGTTTAAGATATTCATTTATGGCATTTTGTAGTTTTCCATTCTTTATGTACTTTTCTATGTTTTTTAAAATCTTTCTTGTATCATCCCTTGCCACTTAAAGCCTCATTAATTTTTTATTTTAAAAGATTTTCTATGAAATATAGTCAATCCGTATCTTTTTATTGCTTCTTTGTGTTCTTTTGTAGCATAGCCTTTGTTTTTGTTTAGTCCAAAAGGGGGAAAATATCTGGAAAAAGCTATGATTAGCCTGTCCCTTAAGACTTTGGCCACTATTGAAGCCGCAGATATCACCGGAATTTTTTCATCTCCTTTGATAACCACTTTTTGTTTATATGGCAGGTTGTTTATTCTGTAACCGTCAACATAAACAATATCAAATTCTTTTTTCAGATTTAAAACAGCACTTCTGAGACATTCGATATTTGCTTTTTGTATGTTAGTCCGATCAATATCAAAATTTGAAATGAAACTTACGGAAATTTCCTCTGCGGTTTCTTCAATCATTTTGAAATACTTTTCCCTCTGTTTTGCACTCAATTTTTTTGAATCTTTGACACCCTCCGGAATCTTATTTTTTTTGTAAACAACAGCGGCTGCAAAAATTGGTCCGAATAGAGCTCCTCTTCCCACTTCATCTACTCCAGCTACTATCTGTTCACTGTCCAACTATCTCCTCTCTTTTATTCTTGCCTTTTTACCTACAAGGTTTCTTAAATAGTAGAGTTTAGATCTTCTTACAATTCCTCTTCTAATAACCTTAATATCCTGAACAGTGGGAGAGTGGAGGGGAAAGATTCTTTCAACCCCAATACCATAAGAAACTCTTCTTACTGTTATTGTTTCTCTGATCCCTGAACCCTTCCTTGCAATGACAACACCTTCATATATCTGTGTTCTTTCTTTTTCTCCTTCTTTTACCTTAACAGAAACTTTAACAGTATCTCCGATATTAAAGGCTGGTATTTCCTTTTTTAAATACTCCTGTTCAACTTTTGAAAGTATTTCCATTTTTCTTCTCCTTATAAATTTTCCGCTATATTGTAATATTTTTCTTCTCTTTTTTCAATAGAACTTTTTTTCCCTTTTATATTGTTAATCCTCACTTATAAAGAATTCACCATTTAAAATGTGTTGCGAAACTCCGTTTAAATAAACTTTTTCGTCTATGCACTCAATGGTGATTTCTCCAGCCTTGGTTTTTACTGAAACATTCTCATCCAGAGCACCTTTTAGTCTTCCAGCGATGACAGCGGCTGAAGAACCACTGCCGGAAGAAAGGGTCTCTCCGACTCCCCTTTCCCAGAAAAGAACCTCAATATTGTTTCTATCTATAATTTTTACGAATTCAACATTTGTTCTATTCGGGAAAAAAGCGTGAGATTCAATTTCCCTTCCTATCTGTTGAAGTTCGAATGAAGAGGGAAAACTGTCCAGAAAAACAATTGTATGCGGATTGCCCATAGAAAGAATGGTTACATTGTAAACTCTTTTGTTTATATTGAGAGGATAATCAACTATCTTTTGATATGAAGTGCCATCGTAAAAAGGAATTTCTTCGGAAGAAAAAAGTGGTTTTCCCATATCGACTTTTAATTTCACGGAATGTTTCCCTACATCTAAAATCTTTACATCTCTTTCACCTGCTTTTGTAAGAAAGAATACAGTATCATCAATATCTTCTCTGTACTTTAATGCAACAAAGGCACCTGCATTTATGAGTCCGTTTCCTGAGATTTCAGCTTCAGTGCCATTATTATTCCAGATACGAAAATCAAATTTATTTCTTTCAATTCTGTTCAGAAAGACTATTCCGTCAGCTCCAACTCCGAAGTGCCTGTCACAAACTTTTAGTGCAATATCTTTTCTTTTTAAATTATTATCCTCTATGTTTTCTACTATAATAAAATCATTACCGGAGGCCTGGAGTTTATCTATTATCATTGTGAAAGACTTATACTTCTGAGGATTTCATAAACACTTCCATCTCGTGCTATTCTTTTTATTTTAAGTATGACAGCTCTTTTCCCCATACTCTTTGCTTTTGTGATAACTCTCTTGAATTGAGCAACATTTAAAACTCTGACCCTGTTCACTTCAGTTATTATGTCTCCTCTTAAAATACCGGCATCATCCGCAGGAGAGTAAGGTTTAACACTAACTACCAAAACTCCCTTTGAGACAGGAAGATTATAATTATCTGCTATTCTCTTATTTAAGGTGATCAGGTTCATTCCGAGGTTAAGGTCCTCTACATTAGCGGGAGATGAATTGTTTTTTTCTCCTTTTTCTCCTAATTTCCCGATTTTAACCCTCTTTGTGATAAGTTTTCCTTCTCTGATTATTCCCAAAGTTACAAAGGTTCCGGGTTTTGTTGCACCTATGATAACCTTTAATTCTGTGGAATTTTTTATCTTTTTACCATTCACACTGACTATAACATCATAGGGTTTGATACCGTATTTATCTGCCGGACCTCCCGGGCTTACCTGAGATACGATAGCTCCCCTTGTGCTTTTCAAACCAAGGGCATCTTTATCTTCCGGTGAGATATCCTGAATAATAACTCCCAGCCAACCTCTTATAACCTTTCCTGTAGTTTTAAGCTCTGAAATTATAACCTTTACAAGGTTGGAAGGAATTGCAAAGCCAATTCCCACGGAACCTTCGTTTGGTGTTAATATTGCGGAATTAACTCCGATCACTTCCCCTTTGAGGTTAACCAAAGGGCCACCCGAATTTCCCTTGTTTATAGCTGCATCAGTTTGTATATAATCTGCATAATCTGCAATTCCCAGCTGTCTTCCCTTTGCAGAAATAATTCCTGCTGTTACTGTGAATTCTGTTCCCAGAGGATTTCCGATTGCTAAAACCCATTCTCCCACTTGAACTTTTGAAGAATCTCCAAGATTAAGAAATTGGAAGTTTTTGCCTTTTATTTTAATTAAAGCAAGATCTGTTTTGGGATCTCTTCCTATTATTTTGGCTTTATATCTTGTTCCATCATATGTATAAACTTCTACCTTTGTTGCTTTTTCAACCACATGGTTGTTTGTAACTATATATCCATCCTGGGAGATAAGAAATCCTGAGCCGAGTCCCTGTACTCTTCTTTTTTGAGGGACTCCGAAAAATCTTTTCCAGAAGTTATCTCCGAAAAAATCATCATTGAAAGAAAAAGGAGTAAGCTGTTGTGTTATTTCAACTGTGGAAATAATCTTGACTACAGCAGGTGTAACTTTTTTTGCCGTATCTACGAATGAGAGATTGTTAACAGGAACTGAAGATGCAAAAACAGTTTGAGGAGATGTTATAGAAGGTTTTGTCGGAGTTCCGATTCCTCCAAAAAACCAGCCTCCGATTAAAAACCCTACTATTAATGCCGCAACTATGAACCAACCACTTCTCTTCATTGTTTTACCTCCTCTTAAATGAATTAGTATTTATAAAATACCACAATTTTATTATTTTTACAATTGGTACTTAATAGCCTTCTTTTTTTATTATTGTTTTTTCTCCTCTTTTAGAAAATGGAGTTGAATAGCATTATCAATCATTTCTTTTATTATTGTATAAAATTCTTTTTCGAGTTCTTTTTGTCTTTCCAGAATTTTATTCTTCTCTTCTTCAATCGAAAGAGCAATCTCTTTAGTCGTATCTCTGTTTTTTCTTTTTCTTCCTCTCTTTTTGTATTTTATTTTCTTTTGTTTTTCAATTAAATTATTAATATCTTCTCTGCTCAGATTGAAAAAATGTGCAATTCTCACCACAGCATCTTTTTTAGGAAGGGAAGCTCCTCTAACCCATCTGTAAACCTTTGTGGGATGAATATCTAAAAGTTCAGCTAACCTTTGACGTGTAATATTTTTTATTTTTAAAGCATCAGAAATAAATTCAGCAAAACTATTGTACTTATTCAAATTTGAGAATTCATCCATTGAAAGCCTCCGTTGGGATTGTTTTAATAATTAAATGCTGGGGGCGGGACTCGAACCCGCACAGGCTCTAAGCCCGAGGGATTTTAAGTCCCTTGCGTCTACCAATTCCGCCACCCCAGCAATAACTAACAATTTATATCAAAAAAAAGAGTTTTTTTCAAGTGAATGTAGCGGTAAAAAAATGGAATATTCTTACTCTTTTGTATTCTATCGGATATTTTATGCCAATATCAACAGAAAGAGCTAAAGCCAAGATTATGCGTTTAATGGGTGGGGAAAAATTATCTGTTTCAGTATGATTATTTTTGACGCAGAGCCCTCTCTTGAATATTTTTTACCTTTCTGTCATAATTTTTGATGAAAATTCAGTGGCAGCTTCTGGTTTTTGGTTTTGCCTTTGTTTTTTTAATTGAAAGCCTTGTCTATCTTTTATTCCCTAATTTCTTAAAAGAGGCTGCCAAATTCATATCATCTGCTGATACAAAAACAATAAGATACATAGGTGTGGTCGGATTTTTTGTCGCTATTGTATTGTTTATTATATTTAAGGTGGTGCAATGATAGAGATTGACGGAAATAGTCTTAATCTGGAGTTTTTAAGAAGAGTTGTTTTTGAGGATGAAGAGGTAAAATTAAAGGAAACACAAAAAGAGTTTATAAAAAGTTCAAGGGCTCTTGTTGAAAAGATAGCTTCCGGGGATAAACCAGTTTATGGTATAAATACAGGTTTCGGATATCTGGCAGGTAAAAAAATCCCCAAAGAAAAAGTTGAGCAGCTTCAGTACAATCTCATAAGGAGTCATACGACTGCTGTCGGAAAGCCTTCCCCAAGAGAGGTTGTCAGGGCGATGATTTTGTTAAGGGCCAATGTCCTTGCAAAAGGTTATTCGGGAGTAAGAGTTGAGTTAATTGAAAAGGTTATTGAACTTTTAAACAAACAAATTCATCCTGTGATTCCCGAGCAGGGTTCTGTTGGTGCGAGCGGAGACCTTGCTCCCCTTGCTCATTTGGCTCTTGCCCTTATAGGAGAGGGAGATGTTGATTATGAAGGAAAGGTTCAGAGGGCTGAAGATGTTTTCAAAAAACTTGGAATAAAACCGGCTGATTTGAAAGCAAAAGAGGGGCTTTCTCTTATAAACGGAACTCAATATATGAGCTCTGTTGCAGCTGTTATTCTTTTAAAAGCCAAAGAACTTTTTAAGGCGGCAGATTTGGCCCTCGCTTTAACCTTTGATGCTCTTATGGGAAAACTTTCTCCCTTTGATGAGAAAATCTATGAGGTAAGAAAGCATCCTGAAGTTGATAAGGTGATGAAAAATATAAGGGAGCTCATTATACCCTCTCCCTTTTTAAATTCAAAGAATAGAATTGATAAGGTCCAGGATGCCTACTCCGTAAGATGTTCCCCGCAGGTTCACGGAGCTGTAAGATTGGCAGGTGAAAGATTGGAAGAAACACTCTTAATTGAAATGAATTCGGCAACTGATAATCCTCTTGTTTTTCCTGATGAGGAAGAGGTTTTAAGCAATGGAAACTTTCACGGAGAACCAATGGCTCTTACGATAGATCATTTCTCCAATGCTCTTGTGGAACTTGGCAATATTTCGGAAAGAAGGATAGAGAGACTTGTCAATCCATCTCTCAACCATAATCTACCTGCTTTTCTTGTAGAGGAGAGCGGTCTAAATTCCGGATTTATGATAGCCCATGTTGTAGCGGCAGCCTTAAGTGCCGAAAATATGAGCCTTGCCCATCCACCCTCTTCAATAAATATTCCCACATCAGCGGGGCAGGAGGATCATGTAAGTATGGGAGCAAATTCTGCAAACAGGCTTAAAAGAATTTTTGAGAATACAAAAAGAATTATTGCAATAGAATTGATTGCAGCAGCTCAAGCCATGGAACTGAGGGGAGAAAAAACCTCTCCTCCCCTTGAGAAGATGATAAAACTTTTGAGAGAGGATGTCAGTTTTATAAGAGAGGATCATCGGCTGGATCAATTCATAGAAAAGGTTGCTGAAAAACTTGATAATAATTATTATCTTGAAAATTTACCAATAAAATTATATTGATTAGGAGGTTTAAAATGAAATACAAACCTATCACCCCACCAACAGGGACAAAAATAAGTGCGAAGAGCTGGCTTACGGAAGCTCCTATGAGAATGATTATGCACAATGTTTCTCCGGATGTGGCGGAAAAACCGGAGGAATTGATTGTTTACGGAGGAACAGGAAAAGCCGCAAGAAACTGGGAAAGCTTTTATAAAATCATAGATACTTTAAAAGAGCTTGAGATTGACGAAACATTGCTTGTTCAGTCAGGCAAACCGGTTGGTGTGTTTAAAACCCACGAGGATGCGCCGAGGGTTTTGATAGCAAATTCAAACCTTGTACCCCATTGGGCCACATGGGATGAATTCAGAAGGCTTGAAGCAATGGGTCTTATTATGTACGGACAGATGACAGCAGGCTCCTGGATTTACATCGGAACTCAGGGAATTTTGCAGGGGACTTATGAAACCCTTGCGGCTCTTGCTGAAAAGCATTATGGAGGTAGTTTAAAGGGCACTCTTACCTTAACAGCCGGTCTTGGTGGTATGGGTGGTGCTCAACCTTTGGCAGTCACAATGAATGAAGGTGTTGCCATTGTTGTTGAAGTTGATCCTGATAGGATAAAAAGAAGGATAGAAACCGCCTATCTTGATAAAATGACAGAGAGTCTTGATGAAGCCTTAAAATGGGCAATGGAAGCCAGGAAAAAGGGAGAGGCTCTCTCAATCGGACTTTTGGGAAATGCCGCTGATGTTTTTCCCGAATTTGTAAAAAGAGGGATAATTCCTGAGGTTGTAACAGACCAGACATCAGCTCACGATGAGCTGAATGGCTATGTGCCTTCTGGTATTTCCTATGAAGAGGCTTTGAGATTAAGAAAGGAAAATCCCGAAAAGTATATAAAGATGAGCTATGAGTCCATGGCAAAGCATATGGAAGCAATGCTTGAACTTCAGAAAGCCGGGTCCGTTGCCTTTGACTATGGAAACAATATAAGAGGTCAGGCTTTTAAAGCGGGAGTAAAAGATGCTTTTAATATCAAAGGTTTTGTCCCTCTTTACATAAGACCATTGTTCTGCGAAGGGAAGGGGCCTTTCAGATGGGTTGCACTTTCCGGAAACCCGGAAGACATCTACAAAACGGATAAAGCTGTTCTTGAGCTTTTCCCCGAAAAGGAGCATTTGAGAAGATGGATTACAATGGCTCAGAAAAAGGTAAAATTTCAGGGATTACCTTCGAGGATTTGCTGGCTTGGATATGGTGAAAGAGCTAAATTCGGAGAGAGAATAAATCAGATGGTTAAAAAGGGTGAAATTTCCGCACCCATTGTAATCGGAAGAGATCATCTTGACACAGGCTCTGTTGCATCACCAAACAGAGAAACAGAGGGTATGAAGGATGGTTCGGATGCAATTGCAGACTGGCCGATACTGAATGCACTTTTGAACGCTGTTTCCGGAGCAACATGGGTATCCTTTCACCATGGAGGAGGTGTCGGAATAGGCTATTCTCTCCACGCAGGTATGGTAATTGTTGCCGATGGAACTGATAAGGCATCAAAGAGGCTTCAAAGGGTTCTGACAAATGATCCCGGTATAGGAGTTGCAAGACATGTTGATGCCGGTTATGATGAAGCTATGAAAACAGCAAAAGAGAAAGGGATAAAAATTCCGTTTTTAAAATAATAGTTAAGGCATGGAATAAAGACAACCGCAGTAGTGCTGTCTGTATATTTTCAGGTATTTGCTTATTCTCACACTGTATAGATAGCCATTCTGTTTTTTAAAGTTCTCCTCCAAAAAGTTAACACCGGTCTTTTTCTCCAGACTTTTTCCTATACGGTTTATTATTGTATGTTTCATATGCGGAGAGACTGTTAATGTTGTGGTAAAGTATTCAATTCCAAGTTCTTTTGCTTTAAGGGCGGTCTCTTTAAGTCTCAAAGCATAGCAAATATAACATCTTCTTCCCCCCTCAGGTTCATCTTTTAGTTTTTCTGTTTTTTTAAACCATCTTTCGGAATCATAATTCCCTTTTATCAACTTAAAATCAAAAAACTCAGCCAACTTTTCCATCTCTTCGTATCTTTTTTCGTACTCCTCTTTTGGGTAAATATTCGGATTATAATAATAGGCTGTAACATCCATCCCGTAGAAATATTTTAATTTGAAAACAACATAGGAAGAGCAGGGAGCGCAACAGGTATGGAGAAGTATTTTTCCCCCTGTTACGGAAGGTTTTCCTTTAAATCCTTGAAATTCAATAGCCTCTTTTATCTCTTCAAATCTATCCATCTAAAAGGAATTTTCCCAAATCTTCAAAAGATAGATTTTTTTCTTTTAAAAAATTTTTAAATTCAATGTATTCTTTTATTATTTTTTTATGATCAAAGGCAATGCTTAAACTTTTTATTTCTTCGGGAGAAAACCATCCGGCTGTTTTTGCATCATCCATACCCTGAGCTATTCCTTTACCTTTTGCCACAAAAACTTTGGTTATTGTATGATATCTTTTATCTCTTTCGGGATTTGAGTAAGATTTGAATTGGGAGATAAGTGTGATATCAAGATTCGTTTCCTCTTTTCCCTCCCTTATTGCCGCATGCTCAAGGCTTTCCCCATAATCAACAAAGCCTCCCGGAAGAGCCCAACCATAAGGCTCATTTTTCCTTTCAATTAAAAGGATTTCTCCCTTCTCATTTTCAATTATGAGATCAACTGTAGGTGCTGGATTTTTATATTCCTTCATTCTGTTTTGCCTGTGACAACCTTTCCCTTTGAATAATCAAGAGATGAACCCAATGCACTGTGGGGAATAAGGTAGACTATCGCCATAATAATAAAAACTCCTATTACCCACTTTCTTGCTTTCATTTTATCCTTTAAAACAATAATTAAAGCTATCAGCCATCCGACAAGAGCGATTAATGTTTTATTATCTGTCAGATCGTACCCAAATGGAATCCCTGTCCAGTATGCGCCAAAGGCAAATTTTTGAACAATGGGACCTAAGATTGCTCCTCCTATGAAGAGGGAGGAAAAGGTCAAAATAACATACTTTTTTAAAACAACAGGCTCCTTTTTAAAGGCTTCAAAGAAAGCTCTGATTGAAAATAGCAATGAGATAAACATAAAAAACACATGAGGAATTAAAATATACGCGGGAACCGCTCCCTTATACCTTAAAACAATGCTTTTCTTTTTATGGGTTATCGTTTTCTCTTTTCCCTCTCTGATTATTTTTATGAAATAATCAACCTTTCCTGCCGGAGGTTGGGTGGGTAAGTATGCAACAAGCTTTTCCCCGTCTCTTTTAAATTCAACCTCAGTCCATTGGTCATTCGTATTATGCCTTTTGTAGTAAAGATAAGCATTATCTATTAAACCCTTATCTTCAATATAGATTGGGCAGTCCTCTCCGCTATTATGTGATCTTGGAAGTTTATATTTGATGGTCTGTCCTTTAATGCTTATCTTTCCCTTGACAGGATAGGTCGGACCTGTCATTTTTTGATAAACAGCAAAAAATAAAGTTAACAAAACAACAAAAGTCCAGAGTATAATCTTTTTAATCAAATTTCCCCTCCATAATTTTTTTTAAATCCAAGCCATTTTTTATGAAAAATTCATTTATAAAGCCTAAAAATCTATTAAAATCTTTTTTTTCTAAAACCACTCCCAAAACATCCTTTTTACCCCCTCCGAAAAATCCTTTTTCCTTCACCTCTTTTACGAGTGAGGAGAGGTCCTCTGCAGTGGTTCTTAAATAAAAATTATAAAAATTTTCTCTTTCTCCCAAAACAACACTGAATTTTTTCGGATTTTCCTTGTATTTAAGTCTGCACAAATCAGAAATAATGTAATATGGGCTTTTTGTGTGAAGGTACTCAAGTTTCCCATAGTTTTTAAACTTTTTAAACTCCTCTTCCTTGGCTTTTTCAACCTCATCAATAATTGAAGTGAATCTCTTCTCTTTTATTATCTGGATCGGAGGATTATCCAGTAAAAAGCTTATAACATTGTAGATTTTCTCTCTATCTCCGGTTTTGTATTGAAAATCAACTGTTGAAACAAAAAGTTTAAAATCATTAAAATCTATTTTATTGGTATTTAGAAAGGTTTTTAGGTTTTTCAAAAGGAGATCATCCTCTTTTAACTTGAAACCAACATCCCCCCAGATTCCGCTCCAGAATAATATATCTTCCGAAAGATTAAACTCTTCCCTTATAACGGTCGTGCAGGAGGGATAATCCATGGACTTTGCCCCTTTTAGGATCGGATTTTTAATCTTTATTCCCTCAATAAGTTTTCCCGAATGATGGTCATAAACCTGAAAATCGGAAATTCTGTTCAAAAATT
Organism: Candidatus Aminicenantota bacterium; assembly: GCA_027031485.1. GTDB lineage: Bacteria > Acidobacteriota > Aminicenantia > JAMOAD01 > JAMOAD01 > JALXDT01. Next base: position 26,292 of record JALVQI010000090.1, read on the forward strand.
TAAGGTCAGTTTCGGGAAGACTCATATCCACAAGATATATTTTTTCCGCACCTAAGTTTTTTATATGGTTTTTATCATCTTCTGATAGAAAGTAGTTCCCTGCGGGAGGTGTAAAATAGTCAAACTTTTTCCCTGAAACCTTTGTCAATAAAACAGCTGATGCAATTCCATCAGCATCCCAGTGATGTATTATTAAATCCATTATTCAACAAAGGGATTATCAAAGGATACTATAACCTTTGAAACCTCAGGCCTCATCTGGTCTTCGGGAGGTTGTTTACCTTCTGTTATCATCTTTCTCATAACTTTTCCTGCAAAATTAATGTGATGTTCAGGGCCATGGGGACAGGTTTTATCGCTGGCAATTGCTCTGCATTTTTTACAATAAAAGAAAGCTCTGAAAATTACCGGTTCTATCTCAAGGTCAGGAAATTCTTTGAAAATTTCATGGGCAGCATAGGGATGATAGTAATCCCCCACTCCTGCATGGTCTCTTCCGACTATAAAATGTGTGCATCCGAAATTTTTTCTTACTATTGCATGGTGTATTGCTTCTCTGGGGCCTGCATATCTCATCTCTGTGGGTAAGATTGAAAGGAATATTCTATCCTTTGGAAAATAGTTTTCTTTTAAAGCTTCATAGGCTTTTAAAATAACCTCATCCTTAAAATCTCCCTTTTTCTTTTTCCCGATTATAGGATTTATAAAGAGCCCATCAACAACTGTCAGAGCAGCTTTCTGAACAAACTCATGCCCTAAGTGAGGGACATTTCTTGTCTGAAAACCAACTATCTTTTCCCATCCTCTCTTTTCAAACTCTGCTCTTGTCTCTTCGGGACTGAGGTCATATTCAGGAAATTTTGAAGGAGGAGCTTCAATAAGTGTGATTTTACCTCCCACTGCATAATCTTTTAAACCCATGGTTCTTGCAACACCAGGATGCTCAGGGTCAAGAGTTCCGTAAACTTTTTCCGATATAAGTTCTTTGGGGATTTTATAAATATCCCCTATCTCAAGTAAAGCGACTCTTTTGTTATTAAGTGTTAAAAAGATTCTATCTCCTTTTATCTTATTCTTTTCTTCCTCTGAAACATCAAGCAAGATAGGAATAGTCCATGCAATTCCAGAAGGAAGTCTCATCGTGTTTGCAACAGATAAAGCTTCTTTTTCTGTTAAAAAGCCTTCAAGGGGAGAAAAAAGGCCATTGGAAATATTTTTAATTTCCTGAGCATGCTCTTTTGAGATTTCAAGCTCAAGACCCTCTTCTCTTAAAAGTTTCTCTTTTTCTTCTCCTTCTGCTATTCTCTTAATTAATTTTCCTCCGTGCGGTTTAATCATATTTTTACTCCTTGGGTAAATTTTGTATCAAATTATACTATTAAACTTCTCCGTTTTCAAACAAACTCCAGAGTCACCTTACCAGCACCATTTTTTATAATTTAACACTCTTTGGTGAAAAGTTCTTATCACATTATCTTTGTTGAAGTGTTTATTCATTTACTGTTAGAAAGATGGTGAGGATGTATTGAAGTTGTTAGCTTTTTAATTTTTTTATTAAATAAAATTAACTGTAGGGGCAATTCATGAATTGCCCCTACAATATTTATTGTTCCGATTCACTATTCACCAATTCATTATCTTACTATATCAAGCTCTTTTAAAACATTTGTCGCATGATCGACTTTATCAGCAACAAAAAGTATGTATCTGGAATCAACGGAAATCGTTCTTGTTATTGATGGCATGAAATTAAAATCAGAAGCAATACTTTCAAAGTTTCCGTCAAAAAGAAGTCCCATCAGTTCTCCGTATTTATTTATAAGGGGGCTTCCGGAGTTTCCACCTGTGCTATCGTTTGTGGTCAGGAAATCCACAGGCACCATTTTAAGTTCGGGGTCAATATAATCTCCGAAATCCTTTGTTTTGCAAATCTCCTTAATTCTTTCGGGGACAATAAATGGCCACTTGCCCGTATCCTTTTCCATAACACCTTTCAGTGTTGTCTGAGGAAGATAAAAGACCGCATCTTTTGGAGAATAACCTTTAACAACACCTATGTTTAACCTTAATGTTCTGTTTGCATCGGGATAAATAAGGCCCTTTTTATATTTTAGAAGAAGCTCCATATATTTCCTTCTTACAAGAAGCATCTTGCCTGCAAGAGTTTCGGATTTATCCTTCAATGTATCCAATTCAACCTGAAGTTTTGAAGCAAGGTTAATAAATGAATCATTAAGCTTTAAAAGACTCTTCCTTGATAGGTTAAAAGCTCTCATTCTGTATGAAAGATCCTGAAGTTTTGTATTTTTATAAAGATTATCAATAAACTCATCTATTCCTTTATCACTCTTATCCTTTATCAAATTGTCCACAACCTTACTTCTCATCTCCGAAGGAGCATTTAAAAGCTCTTTTAAGAAAAATTTCATAACTTTCTTATCAGTGGGAATATAAAGTCCCATCTGGCCAAGCCTTAAGCTCAGTTTAAGGTTGGGAACATCTCTTTTCATATATCCCGGCTCTCTGTCCATATCCTTTTTTCTCTTTTCAATACTCCACTTATTTATGGTAAGAGCAAACCTCAATAAACTTGATGATCTTGAAAAAAGACTTAAAAATCTGCTCTTTTTACTTAAATTTTGACTTTCTTTTATAAGGGTGAAAAGCTCATTTAAAACATTTCCATACTCTTTCTTTAATTGAGGGTCTGAGTCAACATATTTTAAAAGCTTTTTTTCCTCTTTTTTCTTTTTAGCAATAAGATTCATCTTCTTCAAACCCTGAAGCATTCCCTGATAATTTTTGTAAGCATTGCTAAGCCCTTTTATCATTCCTGCATTCTTTATGGCAGCTTCTTTGCTTTTTTTGGCATCCCCTTCGAGTATTTCAAGCCATTTTCCTAAAATCCTTATTCCTTCAGGATAATAAAAGTTAATATAATATTTGACCTCTTCCGAAGTTAAAAATCTCTCTGTTCTTCCGGGATAACCCAAAACCATTGCAAAATCTCCGGGATCAATATCCCTTGCCGAAATTTTAAGATAAATTTCAGGCTTATAAGGAACATTGTTTTTAGAATAATCTGCCGGTCTTCCGTTGGGAGCAACATAGGCTCTCAAAAATGAAAAATCCCCCGTATGCCTTGGCCACATCCAGTTGTCAATCTCTCCGCCGTACTCACCAATGTTTCTTGAAGGAATATATACTATTCTTATGTCTCTTAATACAAGATATTTGGAAAGATAATATTTAACTCCTCCGAAAAAGCTGTTAACCCTGCACTTATAATCACCGGATTTACCCTCCTCTTTCTTTATTATCTTTTTAATATTTTTTTCTATCACTTCATATCTTTTTTTCGGAGGTAGTTTTTTGCTTACGCCTTTAAGAACCCTTGACGTAACATCCTTAACCTCTTTTAAAATATAGGCTTTGTAGCCGGGAGCGGGTATCTCATCTTTTATTGTTTTTGCAAGAAAACCATTTTTGATAAGATTAGCCTTTACAGAACTCTGTCTCTGAGCTGCCATAAATGCCACATGATGATTTGTTAAGATCAATCCGTTTTCGGAGACAAAGGAGCCTGTCCCACCGTCAATGATGATAGCCGCCTGACTCAAAGATGGTTTACTCATACTGAATACATCGCTCTCACTTAGGGTAAAACCCATTTTTTTCATCTTCTGAAATATTTGAGAAGGAATTTTAAACGGAAGATACATACCCTCGTCTGAATAAACTGCAGAAGTAAATAAAAACAGAATAATAATGGAAAAAATTATAAAACCTTTTCTCCTCATTTAATCCTCCATTCTAATTTTTTTTATTAATACGAAAATAAAATACAAAAGTTGTCATTTTCTATAAAACCCGAACTCTTTGATTTTAAGTGCAGAGGAAAAATCTGAAACTGAATTAAGTCCATTGATAGAGATAAAAATGGAATTTATTCTCTCAGGTTTAAGTTTCAATCTTTTTCCGTAAATCTTATAAAATTTATAAAATGGGATTAGAACTTTATTCTCTCTGTTCGGATACAATTTAAAGGAAGAATAAAAATTCCCTTCACTGTTTCTGATCTCAACCCAGTATCTCATATAATCCTTGCTTTCCCCGACAAAATAAAAACCATCATAATCCTTTAATTCCTGCTTTTCCCTTAAGGCAAGGGAACACCAGACATCAGGAGTCTTTTCACTCTTTTTTGAGAGAAAATATTTAAAAATGTAATAATTGTTTTCTTTTTTATAACTGATTTTCGAGCTTTTATCTTTTTCAGGATGAAAATTATTCAGATTAAAAGGAATTTTTTTTATATCTTTAAATTCTATTTTAGCTTTTTCTCCCTCCTGAAAATGAGTGTTTACAAAAATCGGATTTGAAATTATCCAGGGAACATCTTTTTTTAATAATGGGTGATTTAAAATATATACTTCAACCCTGTAAATTCCCGGATCCGCATTTTGAATAAAAATGTCAGAATTTGAAACTTCTCTAAACTTAACTCCATCCTTTATCAGAACAATTTTATATTTTATTTTTTTTATTTTAAGCTTTACGAAAAGTGAAGGATTTCCTTCTATAAAGTCCCCCTGCTCAAAAACTTTGTTACAACAAACTCCGTAAAAATCAAAAAGCTGAGGTTCACCCGCTCCTCTTAAAATTGAGAAGAAATGTCCCTCTCTTACAGCCTTTTCAGGATTGTTTTCATACTTTTTTTTAATCCCCAGAGCCAAAAGAGAAAACATCTTACTGTAAGAAGGTTCTCTAATCTTAATCTTTTTTGTTATGGGGGTTCTTCCGTGGGCATTTGTCGCATAAAATCCCCATATTCTTTTTCTCTTCAAAATCTTATCCCACATTTTAAAAGCAAAATGAGGATTTCTTATGTATTTTAAAAAGCTATACCTTGAAAAGGGAAGATAGAGATATGATTTTATTTTTCCGAAAAGGGAAAGTTTTCTGAAATATGTTGAAAGATTAATTATCTCAAGCCCCCCAGGATTAAGGTCATTTTCCCAATAGTGCCATCCCTGTTCCGGATCTTCCGGATATGTAACAACAGTAAATCCTCCCCACTCCTTAATATCAGAGATAGCATCGGGAGGGAAGGGAGGAAGCTTAAAGAGGGGAATTTTATCGTATCCGAAAGAATTAAGATGCCCTTCGGGCAAAGCACTCTCAGATCCACCAATGATAAAAACATCATCTACTTTCTTTTTTAAAAGAGGGGATATTAAATTGGGATCTCCATGGTCAGTTAAAATTAATAACCTAACTCCCACTTTATCCGCTTGTTTGGCAATTTTTTCAGGAGGGAAAATTCCATCGGACAATGTTGAATGAACATGATACTCTGCCCATAAATAGGTGTTGCTCATTTCAGGTTTATAATTGAGAAATGAAATCCCGCTTATAAGATAAAGAATTAATCCTATGATTATTAAAACTAAAAAAGAGGTTTTCAATATTACGGATATTTTTATCTTCATTATGTATTATAGCACTTTAACCGCAAATTAATACGGATACTCCTTACCACCGGTCATATGTTTCCATCTTTTATGAAACCAGAAGTAGTATTGAGGATATTTTGTTATTTCTTTTTCAAGAATTCTGTTTATCTCCTCTGTAATTAAGAGTGTATCCTTTTCTTTATCTCCTGTCAGTTTTACATTTACAGGAGGAAGGGAATATATCTTATATTTTTTGCCTACCGGAATCGTGAAAACAGGAATAATCGGAGCTCCTGTTTTAAGATGAAATTTTGCGGGGGTGGGTGTTGTGGATGCTTCAAGGGTAAAAAATTTAGCAAAAATTCCTTCCTTTTCCTGCTGGCTTACATCAACCATAATACCCAAAAATTCTCCGTTTTTGAGAGCTTTCAAACTCTTTGCGGCAGCCCTCATATTTTTCGGGATAATCTTATTTCCTGTCTGCTCTCTGAATTTTCTCAGCTTTTTTTCAACATATGGATTATCCATTGTTCTTACAATTGCATTAACCTTTCTTATATGTTTTCCTATCCACAAAAGCCCCATCTCCCAATTACCGAAATGTCCCGAAATGAGAATCACACCATTTTCCTCTTTTAAGGCCTCTTTCAGACTTGACACATCTCCCACTTCCATTATTTTTTCAATATCTGAGATTTTTTCATACTTTGAAAGATCAATAATAAGTTTTGCAAGATAATAAAAGCTCTTTTTTACATATTCATTTTTGTTTTTTTCATCCATCCGAGGGAAAGCAATATTGAGGTTTTTCTTTATGATCTTTCTATAACGCCCCCCGATTATATAGGAAAAAGAACCCAGAGTTTTATAGAAAATAGGCAAAGCGAAAGGGGGTGTTAATTTTATAAGAACTTCTAAAAATCTATAAAGAGAATATTCTAATTTATAATTTAAGCTCTTTTTCAATTTTCTCCAAAAACTCCTTTTTAAATTTTTCACTCAAAACAGTTTCTATTTTTAAATAGTAGAGCTCTTTTATACCATATTTTTCAAGTTTTACAAAATCCTTTTCAGTTGTTATCAAACTCCTCCCATAGGATAAAAGTTTTTTTATATCTTTTTCCTTATATTCATAATGGTCCGGAAAAACAATAAAATTTTCAAACAGAATTTTATTATCCTGAAGAGTCTTTTTAAAAGATTCGGGATTTCCTATTCCGCAAAAAGCGACAAAGATTTTATTATCATCTTCACTTTTATCTAAACTGTTGTAAACCCCTTTTACAGAATAGTGAAAAGAAAAATCATAATTTTTGTTGGCTTTTACAACAAAATCCGCTTTTCTTATTTCAAAGATAAAATCCCGTCTTAGAAAAGGTTTTTTTTCTTTGTCAAAGATTATTATTTCAACATCCTTTTTAACCCCAAAATATTGAAATCCATCATCAAGGAGAAAAACTTTTATCCTTTTATCTTCTATCTTTTTCATATTTTTGACCCTGTCTTTACCTACAAAAATCCTGAGCTTAGGTAAATTCCTCTTTAAAAGACAGGCTTCATCCCCGTAAAGGAGAGGCTCTGAGGATAAAACCTCTCCTCCCTCCTTCTCCTTTTCTCCTCTGTATCCTCTTAAAAATATCGCCGGAATTATGTCTTTCTCCTTTAATGCTCTGGCTATACCAATAACAAGAGGAGTTTTCCCGCTCCCTCCGAATCCTATATTGCCAACTGAAACAACAATTTTTCCTGAAACCTTTTCGCTCTTTTCAATCCTTCTTCTGAGAAAATTCACTGTTTTATAAATAAATTCAAGGATTTTTATGAAAAATATATTCAGCATTTAATTTCTCTCTTTTCAAACTCCTTTAAAATTGTTTCATGGGCTCCACCCATTATTTTAAGGATTTTAAATCCCTTCTCCCCTGAATTTTTTAATTCCTCTCTGCTCAATTCAAGATAGTTTGAAATTTTCTCCGCCCTATTTATAATTTTTATTCCATCACTTTTTTTAAGAGTTTCAACAATATCTTTAAAATTTTCATAATATGGTCCTGTGAGGGTAAGCTTTTTATGAAAAACAGGTTCCAAAACATTGTGTCCGCCCACAGGTTTTAAGCTCCCTCCCACAAAGACAAGGTCCGCCAAAGAATAAACGGAAAAAAGTTCCCCTATGGTGTTTAAAATCAACACATCATAGTTTTCTTTTAGCTCTGTTTTAAGAGAAACCTTTAAGTTAGAGTTTTTTCTTATCATATTTAAGATTGACTGTGCTCTCTCTATATGCCTCGGGGCAATTATAAGCTGCCATTTATCCCTGAATTTTTCAAACACTTTTATCAAAAGTTCTTCCTCTCCCTCTGTTGTGCTTCCGCATACAAAAAGCTTTTTTCCCGGAGCAATTTTCAATGATTTTTTTAAATTTTCTTTTTCATCATCGGGGATTTCCCTGAAATCAAAATCAGCTTTCAAATTGCCCGTTAAAACTATCCTGTCAGATTCAACCCTAAACTCCTTTAAAAAATCCGAATATCTTTTTTCAGGGACAAAAAAAAGGTCAATTAAAGAAAAAACCTTTTTATAATAAAAAGAAAATCTTTTATAATTTTTCGGATTGCCTAATCTGAAATTCACAATCCATATCGGAATATCCTTCTTTTTCAAAAGATAAAAGAGATTAAACCAGAACTCTGCTTCCGCTACAATAAAAATTGATGGATTTATCTCATTAAGAAACTTTTTAACAGAAAAGATCAGTTCAAAAGGTGCAGGTAAAATTTTATTTGGGAAAGATGAGTATTTTCCAAGGGCTGTTTCATAGCCCGCACTTGTTCCCACGGAAATTGAGACTTCACAGTTTTTTTCTTTGATTTTACCGATTAAATTTTGAAGGCTTAAAATCTCCCCCACGGAGACTCCGTGAAAGTGGACACTCTTTTTCATTTCACCTTTATATTTACTCTTTCCGAAGTAAAATCTTTTAAGGTAAAACTTAAAATTCTTTCTTTTAAAAAAAGCTCTAAGAAACAAAACAAAAAAAAGGAGAGGAGATAAAATCAAAATAATAGTATTATAAAAAAAAAGAAACATAATTTATTATAAAAGTTAAATGGAATGAGTGCAAGGCTTGCTGTGGGGAATACCCTCAAAACAAATTCGGTGTGTTGACTATTAAAGGTAATTTTCCTAAATTATTTTTCGGAGGTGAATTATGAAAAAGAGAGGATTGGGGTGGATCCCTGATTTTCCCGATTTCAGAGATTGGACAGAGGAGAAGAGGGAGATCAGGAATCTTTTAAAAAAGACATCTGTTGAAAGGAGAAAAAAGCTTCCTCCGACGGTTGATCTTAGAAAATGGTGTTCACCTGTAAAGGATCAAGGCGCTCTTGGTTCCTGTACAGCTCAGGCTGCTATTTCTCTTCTTGAATATTATGAGAAGAGAGCTTTTAAGAAGTATATTAAAGGTTCAAGAAATTTTCTTTACAAAGTAACAAGAAAGCTTCTTGGCTGGAAGGGGGATTCTGGAGCATTCATCAGGACAACAATAGGAGCTATGGTTTTGTTTGGTGTTCCACCGGAGGAATATTGGCCCTATGATGAGAAAAAATTTGATAAGGAACCTACTCCTTTTTGCTATGCCTTTGCCCAGAATTATCAGGCAATCAGGTATTACCGATTAGACACACCATCTCTTTCACGGGGGGAGCTTTTAAGAAGGGTAAAAACTCACCTTTCAAGCGGTTTGGCACTGATTTTCGGGTTTTCTGTTTACAGTTCCTATGAACAGGCTGAGGAGGATGATGGAAAAATTCCCTTTCCCTGTAAAAATGAAAAAACAGAAGGGGGACATGCTGTTATGGCTGTTGGTTATTCTGATACAATTGAAATTAAAAATGAGCTTTGCGGTGATAAAACAAAGGGAGCACTTCTTATAAAGAATTCCTGGGGCAAGGAGTGGGGAGATGATGGTTATGGCTGGCTTCCCTATAATTATGTTTTAAAGGGACTTGCTGTTGACTGGTGGACAATAATTAAAAATGAATGGGTTGATACGGATAATTTTAAATGAAAAAATAGAGTAATTCTTTTTAGATGTTTTTAAACTTTCCTTATACGATTTTTAGGGGTCGAATGAATTATTGACAAAAGTATTCTCTTTAAGTAAGATATAGGACTTTAATTGGAGAGTTCAGATGGGCCTTTCTGAAAATTTTATAAAAAGAATGAAAAAAAAATTGGAAAAAAGAAGAGAAGAGATATTAGAAACTCTAAATGATCTTATAAAAAGATCTGATGCGGATAATGATATAGCAATGGATGAGGGGGATAAATCTCTTATTCATTATAGTCTTCACTATTTATCACAACTTTCATCACGAGAGTTAAAAACTTTCAAGGCAATTGAAATAGCCTTAATGAAGATAGATAAAGGGACTTATGGAATATGTGAGCATTGTGGTAAAGAGATAAATCCCAAGAGAATAGAGGCTATTCCATGGGCAAAATACTGTGTTGAATGTCAGGAAAAAATAGAGAAAGGCTATATTTAGCCGAAAGATATTTTCAAAGTTTTTTAAACTTTATCTTTCCCTCTAAGTGTAAAATTTGCGGAAAAACTCTCCGTAAAAATGAGGTTTTGGTCTGCAAGGATTGTGAGGAAAAGCTTAATTTTCATAGATTTAGAGAGGTAAAGAGAGCTCTTGACAGTGAAAGTATTCTTTACTCTTTTCTCTCTTTTGAAGATATTGTAAAGGATTTTATTCATCTTTTTAAATACTATGGATATATTCCGGTCGGTAAAAGGATAGTCGGTTTTTTAAAAGAGAAATTTTCCTTTGATTTTTTGGATGATTATCAATATTATTTACCTGTTCCCCTTCATAAAAAGAAGCTTAAGGAAAGAGGCTTTAATCAGTCAGAGCTTATTTCAAATTGGGTGGTTGAAAAAGATAAAATTGAAAAATTCTCTTTTCTGGAAAGAAAAAAATATGGGATTTCCCAAGCCTCCTTATCTCGTAATGAGAGAATAAAAAATATAAAAGGAAGCTTTGGTTTGAAAAGAGAAGTGGATAATTCCATTTATAAAGATAAAAATATCTTAATAATTGATGATATTTTAACAACGGGAGCCACCTTTATCGAAATAAGAAAGGTTCTCTCACCTTTAGGCTTTCAGAAAATTGATATTATGACACTTTCAACGCCCAGAGAGCTTTAATACTTTTGATATTTATTTATTTCTTCAATATTCTTTTCCCTCAAAACCATACTTGTTTTGCTAAGATTCTTTTGACTCAATGGGTAAATTGACAGTCAGACTTAAAAATATTAGAATTTTTTATGCTTAAAGTTAAAAACATAACCAAAGTTTATTCTCATAATCCGGTAGTTTCAAACATATCATTTGAATTACATCCGGGAGAAATAGTCGGATATTTAGGGCCCAATGGAGCCGGAAAGTCTACGACTGTTAAAATGATAGTGGGGCTTCTTGAGCCAACTTCAGGCAAAATTTTTTATAAAGGAAAGGATATTAACGATAATATTATAAAATATAAACAAAGTATAGGCTATGTTCCCGAAGAAAGTGCGATCTATTCGCATTTGAGTGGTTTTGAATATATTCAACTTGTCGGAAGACTAAGAGGAATGGATGATATCACCATTGAAAAAAAAGCCGAACCTTTACTTGAAATATTAAATGTTTACAATAATATGCACTTTTATATCTCATCGTATTCAAAAGGTATGAAGCAGAAAATACTTATAATATCAGCCCTTTTACATAATCCGGAAATCCTTATATTAGATGAGCCGCTTTCAGGTTTAGACGTAAGTTCTATTCTTATTTTAAAAAAACTTTTAAAAAAATTAGCGGAAGCGGGAAAAATAATTTTATTCAGCTCTCATATACTTGAGGTTATCGAGGGGATTTGTGACAGAGTAATAATTATTCACAGAGGTAAAATACTGGCAAATGATTCAGTTGAAAATCTGAGGCTGCTTAGTAAAAAGCCTTCGCTTGAAAAAGTGTTTAATAGCCTTGTTTTAAAAGAAGATACAGATAAGGAAGCGGAAAAATTGTTTGATATTATCGTAAAAAATGAGTCAGAAACATGAAATAAACAAATTTTTTACTGATACTAAAATTCTAAGCAAACTGTTTTTTTTCAGATTTTTTAGAAACGAACTGATGCCCTTTGAAAATGAGTCTGAGTTTAATTTTATTGTAGTTCTCTCAATAATCTCTGCTTTGGGATTATTTTTTACTTTTAACCTTTTATTCAAATATGTTTTTGTTCCGGAAAATGGAAACTCCTGGCTGGAAAAATCATATATAATCCTAATCTTTATGCTAATGGTAGGTTTTATTACCCTGATTGAATGGGATGTACTTTTTCCGGATAAAATTGATTATTCTGTTTTAGGAACTTTACCGATAGAAGCAAGAACTATCTTTATATCAAAATTTATCAGTTTCCTTTTGTTTGTAACACTATTTGCATTTAGTGCCAATGTTTTTTCAGCCTTTTTTTTCCCCGTGTTTTTAGGAGTGTATTATAATAGCTCATCACCGCTCTTTTTTATCAGATTCTTCCTTGTCCATCTTGTATCAGCATTATTTGCCGGTATGCTGATTTTTTTTTCTCTGTTAATTTTAAGAGGTGTTTTCACTATTATTTTTCCCCTAAAATTCTATAAAAAGATATCTTCCAGTGTAAAAGGAATATTATTGGTATTTATTCTCACAATCTTTGCCTATATTCCGCAAATTAATAAAATGCTTAATGAAACAATGCATTCCGGCGATAAAAGCAAACTTTTTTATTTTCCTAATATGTGGTTTACAGGCTTGTATGAATATCTTCTCGGGAGAAATTTCATATTTTACAAAAGACTTTCAACTATTGCCATCTATTCTCTTCTTTTAACTTTCTTTCTTTCAGTCGGTGTCTTTCTTATATCATATTTAAAATATTCAAAGACTGGTTTTTCCTGTTCGGAGGGGGGAGAAATTAAAAACAGATTTAAAGTAAAGCTAAAAGAGATTTTCAACTCTATCTTTTTAAAAAATCCTACGGAGAAAGCTATTTATTACTTTTTGAAAAAAAGTTTAAACAGAAGCTCAAAACAAAAACTTAAAGTTTATGCTTATTCGGCAGTGGGGATAGGAATAATAATATCAAAATATATTACGGAGCACAGTTATTTGAATCATCATAAAAAATTCTTTGAATGGCATTCTGTTGTTTTCTCCGCTCCTTTTATATTCTTTCTTTTTCTTTTAATCGGATTGAGGTCAGCTTCAAACATTCCCATTAATCCTGAATCAAACTGGATATTCAAGCTTACGGAAAATAAAAATAAGAAATTTTATATAAGAGCAATTCATAAGAGCATTTTTTTCCAAAATATAATTCCTCTGATGATATTTTTTTCTTTGTTTTACTCTTTTATATGGAATTTTAAAAAAAGCATGCTTTTTACACTTTATATTTTGTTTATTATTTTTATTGTGGAGCAGCTTATTTTTTTAAACATAAAATTTATCCCTTACACTCGTATTAGTCTTCCCGGGAAAAGTACTCATAAGCTTCTTCTTGTTCCATATTTTCTTCTCTTTTTGATTTACATATCATCAACATCATACTTTGGATATTGGCTCTGTGTATATCCCGAACTATACTATAAAAACTTTTTGTTTCTTTCAATTCCGTTTACCTTGATTTTTCTTCTTATGAAAAAATTCTTTGAAAAGGAAAACTTTAATCTGGTTTTTGAAGAAGAACCCGAACCTGTGATGCTTAACTTCCACCCTGTAAAATATTAAATTAAAAAAATATTCCTGAATGATTCCTGTGTTCGACTTTTCCGTAAAAAAAGATAGAAAACCTCAGCTAAAAATATATTTTAAAATCTTCTCCTCAAATATACGACTATTACGCTTCACTGAATTAAACATTTTTCTTTTATTCGATTTTCAGGGTGTATGATCTAAGATGATTCTTTGTAATGGTGTTAGACCTGTTGAATTCATAATTTCAAAAACTATACCCTAAAAATCGGATAAGGAAAGCAAGACAGTAAAAAACAGTGATTTTTAATAAATTTATTCTAAAAATTCTCTGTTTTGAAAATTTTTTTCAGTAAAAGAGAAAAAAATCTGGAGAAAT
>JALVQI010000091.1 GCA_027031485.1 Candidatus Aminicenantota bacterium
CATTTATTTTTAGGATATATTCTCCAATTCATTTAATCTATAAAAAGCTTTAAATAATTATTTGAGTCATAGTATCTTTTTAGTAATTTCAAAGTTCGTTCAAATTTCACTTCTTTGTATTCTTCTTTTAGCTTGGTTAATAAATTCAAAGCTTTTTTCTTTTTCCCGAATGCAAGCAAAACCTTAAAACTAATCACATCGGCTTTTAATCTGTCCATTCGGGATAATATTGATTCTTCCTTTTTCGCTATACTTCGTAACTTTTCTTGATTTTCTTCTAACATATACAATCCTTTTAAGTATCCGTATGCTTTTAGTCTTTTAACATTCGTCGATGCAGCTTTTTTAAAATAATACTCGGCTTTTTTAAAATCATTTTCTACCAACATACTATATCTTCCAATATCAACATTTCCTAAATAATAATTAGGGTAATACTTCAAAATAAGCCAAATCCTTCTTTCAATTTCTTTTTTGAATTTCAAATTAAAATTAGTGTATTTTCTTCTTGCTTCAAGATAATTCTCTTCACCCTTCTCAGCTATTTTTTTGAATCTTAATAATTCATCTAATTTAATTTTATTTATTAAACTCATAGACATTTTTTTTAATAAAACATACTCAACACTATAACCATTGTCTTCTATAATCTTCAATTTAGATAAAAAGGTATCATAAAATAAATTAGATACTTTTGTCTTTTTATCCGTTATTATCGTTTTGCTTATAGTTATTTTAGTTATTCTTTTTTTATCTTTGTATATATAATCAAAGGTATAGTAATCAAACATATATTCTTTTTTGTTTTTATGCTTTTCACTCTTTTTTATAAGTTTGTATTTTGCTTTTTTTGCTTCCTTTTCAGTTTTTGGAATATTATACATTTTATATAAATTTTTTATATTAGGATGGTTTTGTTTAAAATTTAAAAAAGAGTACCATCTTTTTTTCTTATCTTTATCAATATAATCTACATATAAACTATCAATAACATTATACCCAATCCTTATCATGTCACAATTGGTATCATAATAGACCTCATCAATTAAAGAAATTCTTCCAACTTCTCCATTCATTTTTTCTATTTTAAAATATTGTAAGTAGGTTCCTTTTATATTTTTAGAGAATTGTATAGTGCATACATTATAAAACAAAATTAGTAAAAAGAAACCGATTATTAGTATTCTATTTTTTATCATTATATCCCTCCCCTTGATGATTTAAAATAATTCCAACATTTTATAGAATTATATAATTCCGATCCGGTTCCTCCTGGCAAAGAAAATCCTTCATATGCAATTTTTTTCTCATCGAAGAGACCTAAAAACTTTTTTTCTCCGAAAGATATTTGACTATGAAATGCCTCGCAATGTCCACATTTATATATATCGAGATAAATATCTTTACCAAGTTTTTTATAATGAATCTCTTTTTCTAATAAAAAAATACATTTAAACACATTTATATCATTACTACCGGAATAAATAAGTTCAATTGACAAATTATCTTCTCCTATTTTTTCATTCCATTTCATAGTAAATAATTTTATCCTTTTAACAAGTTTACAACCTCCTAAAAGGCTAAGTCTTGCATGCCCCCAAGGGTCCACAAAGTTCACCGGATTATTACCAAAGGCTTTATAAAGATTAAGCCCTCC
>JALVQI010000092.1 GCA_027031485.1 Candidatus Aminicenantota bacterium
GAGCTATTACCACACACACACACACACACACACACACACACAATTGCGAGCTTTTTCGAAAATTTATTTGTGAATGCTTTATTAATAATAAGTTAAAACCCCCTTAATGAATAAAATAAATAGTTGTAAAAATGATTTAATCAAAAAAATTAAGGAGGATAAAAATGAATAATAAAAAAGTATTATCAATGTTAATGATAGGTTTATTTGTTTTAGGGATAGTTCTTTTGGTAGTGAATGATCTTCAGGCAGGAGTTTGCTACACAAGTGTAGATTGTGGGAATAAAAGTATTTGGTGTAAGGCCTGGGGCAAGGATATAAGCTGTGAAGCTGACGAGAATTCAGTTACTTGCAAGGGAGGAGGAGCTACAATAACGGTGACTTGTCCTGCAAAATGATTGGTTTTCTATATGTGAGGGGAAGGTTTATCTTCCCCTCACAATAAAAAATAATTATGATAAAAGATACAGGAGGATTTAAGATGTCAGAATTTAAAAAAGAAAAAATCAAAAGAATTATTTATTCTGTTGTGATACTATTTTTATTTCTTACGGGTAGTAAAGAAGTTTTCTCCGGAGATTTAAAGATAGCGAAACTTAAACCGGTTTTCAACATCTTTCCTTCCGAAGATGTTGAAAAGGGTTTTTTTGTTTATCCTATCGATTTTAAAACAAACATAGAAGGAGAAATATTTTTAATAGATAGAAAGAAAAAAAGAGTTTTAAAGTATGATAAAAGAGGTAAATTTGTAAAATATATAGGAAGGATAGGACAGGGACCTGGTGAATATGTAAGCCCCTCAAAATTATATGTAGGAAATAAAAAATTATATGTTTACGACCAGAAAACAAGGAGAATTCATATTTACAAAGAGATGGGATCATATTTAAGGAGTATGAATATTCAGCACTACCCGGATTTTTATTCTGATTTTTATGTTAATGAAAAGGATGAGGTATATGAAATCTGGGAAAAGTATTCGTTAAGAAGTAGAGAAAAGGTTTTCGGGAAATTATCAAATGGGAAAATTGAGAACATAAAGGTATTAAACAGGGAGATTATAAAACCTGCTGCTGTTATGGGAGGTGTGATTCACGGTTATTCTCTCAGACTATTTTTCCGCCATGGTTGCGGAGGAGGATATGTTTCCAATAATATGAATAGAGAGATATTTTTTTATGATTATAAAACCGGGAGTATGAGAAAAGTTCTGACATTAAAATACAAAAAGGAAAAGATAAGCTCTGAGGATAGATATTACATAAGAAAATATTATGGAAAAAAGGAGGCGAAAAAACTTAAAAAATATAAACCTTTTTATGAAAATCTTTTTTCTGATAGAAAGAACAATATATATCTTTTAAGACCTCTTGTTGAAAGAATATCGCTTTTTAAGCAAAAGAAGACCGTAGATGTTTATGATAAGAACGGAAATTTTATATACAGGGTTATATTTCCCGAGGATGCTTATCCCTTATTTTTTGAAAACGGATATGTTTATATGCAAAGAGAGGGTAAAGACGGAGAATTTTTTATTGATAAATCGAAAATTGTTATTTAATAAAAAATTTTTTATTAAAACGATATTTAAATTAAAAGGAGAAAGGAATGATATTTAAAGATAAACGTTTCTATCTATTTCTTTTATGTATT
>JALVQI010000093.1 GCA_027031485.1 Candidatus Aminicenantota bacterium
TTTAACGAAAAAGGGTATATGAGAACATTCTTTTAACAAATGGTTAATCTTTTTTCAATCTTTAATTTTGAAAAGAGCTCTCTCTTGAATTTATCCTGTCAATGAAATAAAATTATTCCGGAGGGAAAATGGTTTATAAAAAAGAAAGAACATTTTTCAGGAGGGGGAAATATGAAGTTTAAAATAAAAAAATCTAAAAAAAATGAAAATAGACTTCAGCTCTTAGAAGAGGAGAATAAAAAACTCAGGGAGACCATTCAGGAATTATCCATTCTAAATGATATTGCAATAGCAATAAGTACTACCCTTTCTCTTGATAAGATTATAAATTTGATAGTAGATAAATGCATTAAACATTTTGAGGTGGAGCAAGGTGCTATTATGTTAGTAGAGAACAAAAGAGAAAAGCACCCTGCTCTTTACACTATGGTGCGGAGAATTGATCAAACGAATTATCTGATGCCATATAGATTAAATGAACAGTTAATAGAGTGGATGCTAAACGATTCAAAGCCATTAATAATAAATGATATTTCTAAAAACAAGAAGTTTATAAAATCGGATTCAAGTCAGTTTAAAATTCATTCTCTTGTTGCAGTTCCCTTAATTACAAAGAATAGAATGATCGGAGTTCTGGCTCTTTTTAATAAAAAAAATAAAAAAGGATTCACTTCTGGAGACCAAAGGCTTTTATCAATTATCGCAACAGAATCAGCTCAGGTTATTGAAAATGCAAGGCTTTATAAACAGGAGCAAGAATTTAAAAGGATTAAAGAAGAACTGAGAATGGCTTTTCAAATCCAGAGAAACCTTCTTCCTAAAGAACTCCCTTCTGTCAAAAACTATGACATTGCTGCAATTAATATTCCTGCAAGGAGTGTAAGTGGGGATTATTATGATTTTGAAGATAGTTTTAAACCTGATATATATTTCTGCGTTGGAGATGTTTCAGGAAAAGGAATGCCAGCGGCTCTTTTAGCAGCAAATCTTCAGGCAACATTGAGAGGTCAGCTATTTTTAAACAATTCTATTGGTGTAATTTTAAAAAATACGAATTTTATTTTATACAATAACTCCAGTCCTGAAAAGTTTGCTACACTCTTTTTCTCTTCCCTGAATTATGAAACTCATCTTTTAAAGTATAGCAATGCAGGGCACAATCCTCCTATATTCTTCAAAAATAATGGTGATAAAATAATAAGATTAAAGAAAGGGGGAATGATTTTAGGAATTATGGAAAACTCTGAGTATGAAGAGGGAGAGATTAAGTTCGAAAAAGATGATCTACTGGTAGTTTTTTCTGATGGTATAACTGAAGCAATGAATACAAATGATGAGGAATTTGGTGAGGATAGACTTATAAAAGCTGTAAAGGAAAAAATAGGAGAGGATGCTAACACAATAGTAGACTACATAGTAAAACAAATAAGAAAGTTTGCCGAAAAAAGACCCCAGAATGATGATATGACGATAATAGCAATAAAGAGAAAAGAGTGATATTTTTTATTTTAATAAGAAGTTTATGTTGTACGGACGGATACAATCCAGGTATTAATTTTATTGCTTTGATTTCTCCGATGAAGTTTTTTAATTGAGTTATTCTTGTGATGTTTCGGACGGATTTTGAAGAATAATATTTGGAAGGAAAAACAAAAGGTAAGCAGCAATGGCTCCAGACCTTAACAAAAAAACTTAACCGATTATTTTAAAACAAAGATAAAAAATAATTGCGTTAAATGCCAATTTTTAAACTTTTCTCATCTTTTAGATTTCTCTGTTTGATTTTTAAATGTTTATAAGATTATAATAAAAATAAATAATAGAAAAGGAGATGAAAATGGCCAAAGATAATGATTTTTCAAAGATTTATGAAAATCCCGCTGAACTTCTTCAGCATCTTATAAGGTTTAATACGACAAATCCTCCCGGTAATGAGAGGGAATGTGTTTTATTCATTAATGATATTCTAAAAAATGCAGGAATTGAGACAAAAATTCTGGCAAGAACACCTGAAAGACCAAACCTGATAGCCAAAATAAAGGGGGAAGGAAATAGAGAACCCTTTCTATTATACGGCCATGTTGATGTGGTCACAACAGAAAATCAAGAATGGGATTACCCCCCGTTTGAGGGGAAGATTGTTGAGGGATATGTATGGGGAAGAGGAGCCCTTGATATGAAGGGGGGAGTTTCAATGATGCTATCCGCATTTTTAAAGATAAAGGCTGAAAATATAAAACCTCAGGGGGATATTATCCTTACAATAGTGTCCGATGAAGAGGCAGGAGGTGATTTCGGAGCAAAATGGCTCGTTGAAAACCATAAGGAACTTTTTAAGGGAGTGCGTTATGCAATAGGAGAGTTCGGGGGCTTTTCTTTGACAATAGGAGGTAAAAAATTTTACCCGCTTCAGATTTCTGAAAAACAGATAAGCTGGATAAGAGCAAAGTTCAGAGGACCGGGAGGCCATGCCTCAATGCCTGTAAAAGGCGGTGCGATGGCAAAATTATCAAGATTTTTAAAAATAATAGATGAAAAAGAGCTCCCGGTCCATATAACTGAACCTGCAAGATTAATGATAGGGTCTATGGCTGATGCTTTAGGCGGAATGAAGGGCTTCATGCTCCGTCGTCTCCTTAACCCCTCTTTTACAGATAAAATTTTAAATATTTTAGGAGAAAATGGCTCCTTTTTTAAACCTCTTCTTCATAATACAGTAAGCCCCACAATCCTACATGGTAGTGATAAGATAAATGTAATACCGCCGGAGGTTTCTGTGGAGCTTGACGGAAGGATTCTTCCTGGTTTTAAACCTGATGATCTGATCAAAGAGATAAAAGAAATTGTAGGGGAGGATATTGAAATTGAACTCATAAGATATGATGAGGGACCTTCCAAACCTGATATGGGATTATTCAAAACTCTTTCCTATATTTTAAAGGAGTTTGACCCTGAGGGAATTCCCATACCTCTGCTTTTAGGAGGGGTAACAGACGGAAGATTCTTTTCAAAGCTTGGAATACAAACATACGGCTTTTTACCAATGCAATTGCCTGAAGATTTTAATTTTGCAAAAACCATTCATTCTGCAAATGAGAGGATTCCTGTAAGAGCTCTTGAATTTGGAAGGGATGCAATCTTTAAGCTCTTGAAAGAATATAGATGATTTCTGACAAAATTCATAATCTCCGGGAGCTGAAAGAAATATTTAGTAGATTTTTGTCTTTTTATTTCAACTATGAATAAGAATACCTCTTAAATTTATGCAGATTAACAAGAAAATCTTTCTTGATAAAAAAAATTTTTACTGTTATTATTCAAAGAGATGAAAAGGCTTTTGACTTACTTCTTTGCTGTATTTTTTATTATTTCATATATGAATGCCCAGATTGCTTCAATAAAGATAAAAATTCCTGAAAAAAAGATTTTTCTATTCGGAGATTTAATTGACTTTGATGTGGATATATCTTCTATTATAAAATTCAATAATGTAAAGATAAGTTTGAAGGGGAAGAATACACCAGATTTTTTTAAATATTCTTTTAAACCTCCCGTGAAAAAGGAGAGGTATAGGACAAGAGGAAAAATAAAATTCATATTTTTTAAAACAGGTGAGATATTAACTCCATCTTTTACTATTGAACTCATAGACAAAACAAAAAATGAAGATTTTGTAGTTTATAAGGAAAAATTCAAGGGGATAAAAATAAAACAGATAACAACATTAAAGGGAGAGACCCGAATTTTAGGCCCCCTTTCTCCTGTGGAGGAAGAACCCGGATTCTATAAGATTGTATCACTTTCCCTTATTTTTTTACTTTTTATCTTCTTTCTCCTTTTATTTCACAGAGTTTATGAAAGAAAAAAAATAAAGGTTAAAAAAGATAAAGGAAAAAATATTTGTAAAACTTTAAAGAAAGAGCTATTAAGAGCTGAAAAACTTTTAAGTCTCTCCAAAATACGAGAATCCTCTTTTTTGACTTATGATATATTTATTAGAATCATAAAACAAAAGCTTAAAGAGAATATAGAGAGTTTAACTGTTAAGGAGATTGAAGAAAGGATGGAAAAAGAATCTCCCTTTGACTCTGATGTCTCTCGAAAGATAATTAAAGGGTTAAAGGCTTTAAATTCCATAAAGTATGGTGTTTCACAGGAAAAAGAAGAGCTGAAAAAGAGCATAAATCTTGTGAAGTTTTTAATTGAAGAGATTGAGAATGATAAGCTTTAAAGAGCCCCTGTTTTTTATCTTAATATTGTTTCTTCCTCTTATAAACAGATTGTATAAGAAAAGACGGGATGAAAGTATCGGAGCATCTTTTCTTGATTTTGCAAAAAAAGAGGGGAGAAAGGTAAAGACAAAAAAGAGATTTTTTTATATTTACCTTTTATCGATTTTTTTATTAATTTTATCTTTAATGAATCCTGTTTTCGAAAAAATAGTGGAGAAAAAATTCGGTTCGGGGATTGATATCTTTGTTGCCCTTGATATTTCCGGCTCCATGGCTTCTGAAGATTATAAACCAAAAAACAGGCTTGAGGTTGCAAAGGATGTGATTTCTGACTTTATTGACAAAAGGGCAGAGGATAAGATAGGCTTAATCCTTTTTGCCGGTCAGTCTGTGGTAAGATCTCCCCTGACATTTTCCCACGAAATCTTAAAGGATATAATTAAAGATGTAAAAATCGGAATGATAGAAGATGGAACAGCTATCGGTATGGCAATAGCTGTGGCTGTAAAACATCTTATTAAAGAAAAAGAAAAAGCCAGGACAATAATTCTTCTTACAGATGGAGTCAACAATAAGGGAGAAATTTCTCCCGAGGATGCCGCAAAATTGGCAAAAAAATCGGGAATTAAGATCTACATAGTGGGTATCGGGAAAAAAGGAGAGGCCCTTTTCCCGATAAACAATGAGTACGGAGAAAAAGAGTATATTAAAGTTGAAGTCAAAATAGACGAACCTTTGATGAAAAAAATTTCGGAAATGACAGAAGGAAAATATTTCAGAGCACAGAATAGTAAAGAGTTAGAAAAAGTATTTTCCACCATAGATAGGGAGGAAAAGCAGAGTCCCTATGTGATAAAGGAGATGAAAAAAATCCGACTCGCCCCTTTGTTCGTAGCTTTATCTTTTATACTGCTGATGCTATGTAAAATCTTTTCATTAATTATTTTCACAGAGGTGCCATAATGGATTTCGGAAGAGCGTATCTATATGTACTTTTTGCTTTTCCTCTGCTTGTTCTTATTCTGTCAATGATTCAGATTTCAAAAAAGAAAAAAATTTTGCTTCTAATCTTTAAAAATGAATACAAAATACGGAAATACAGCGGAAAAATAAAAAAAGATTTTTTTGTAAATATTTTGTTTATCTCAGGGGTTTCTTTTCTCGTTCTTTCTTTAATGCTCCCGAGATGGGGAGTGGAGAGTGTAAGCAGAAGCGAAAATAGATCAAATATAGTTTTTGTTCTTGATAATTCCTATTCTATGCTGGCGGAAGATATTTATCCGAACAGGCTTGAGAAAGCAAAAGAAATCATTCTTTCAATTGCAAGCAAATTTTATAAGAAAGATTTTTTATCCCTTTTTATTTTCGCAGGGGATTCGGAAATACTTGTTCCTCCGACATCAGATTTTCAGAGCTTTAACACATTTTTAATGGATGTGAATCCTGAAATAAACAGTATTCAGGGTTCATTTCTGGGTAGAGCTATTAAAAGATTATCTTCATTGTCATGTAATTCTTTAAAAAATAGTATTTTCATATTTGTTTCTGACGGAGAAAGCTTTGATGATCCAACCAGAGAGATGGCTCAAAAGATAAGGGAGTGCGGGAATGTGATATTTTTTATAGGAGTCGGGAGTACGGAGGGAGCTCCAATCCCTGTAAGGAATGATAATTTTGAAATTACAGGATGGAAGAAAGATTCAAGTGGTCAAACCGTAATAACAAAGCTTAATACACCACTCATTATTAATTTGATAACGAAGAATGAAAATTATGCCATAATAAATACTCCTCAAGTTAAAGATAAAGAGGTTTGTAAAAAGGTGACAAATGTTATAAAAAACTTCAAGAACAAAAAGGTATTCATTAAAAAAGCTGATAGATCCTCTTATCCTATCTTCCTTGCTCTTATGCTTTTGATTTTTTACGGAGTTTTCTGGTATGGTAAAGAGAATTGAGATTATACTTTTATCGGTTGTGTTAATTTTTTCCCTGAATTTTTCTATGAAGAGAAAATTTGATTTTTACAGGGCAAGGAAATTTTATATAAAAGGTGATTATAAAAAAGCTCTAATCCTTTACTCTCAGTATTTAAAAAGCGGTAAAAAAACACCAACTCTTTACTATGATATGGGTACTGTTTTTTTAAAACTGAAAGAGTATGCTCTTGCTGAAAAATATTTACTCAAAGTTATAAAAGGGACCATGACAAAATCTCTTAAAAAGAGAGCTTTGTTTAACCTTGCTTATATTGAGTATAAAAAGGGGAACAGGGGGAAAGCCCTAACTTTATTCAAAGAATCTGCTATAATTGATTCTGATGATATTCTTTGTAAAAAAAACATTGAACTTCTTTTGAATAAAAATGAGAAGGAGAAAGAGAAAAAAGGTGAAAACAGGAGGAAAAGGAAGAATAAAAATATCTTTAAAAAGGAGGACTTGCAGATTTTGAATTATGTAAAGGATGCTGAGAGGATGAGTCTGAAAAAGTTTCTCCGGAGAAGAGAAAAAAAAGAGTCAGGAGAGAAAGATTGGTAAAAAATATGAGGAAACTTAAGACTATAGTCTTTTTTCTCTTTCTTTCCTCTATGTCCTTTTATCTTTACGGACAAAAGGATGAAAACAAGATTGCTTTAAAAACAGAGGTAAGTTCTAACTCTATCTCAATAAATGACAGTATTGTGTTCAAATTGTATGTTAAAGGTAAGAAAATTCCCACAAAAATTTATAATACTCAGGAAATATTAAAAGATTTTAAAATAATAAGACAAAAAAGTTCCATAAGGACAAAGAATGATATCTTTTTAGGAAGAGTTAGGGAGAGGGAGATAACATGGGTGCTTAAACCCATAAGAAGCGGAGAATTAACCATTCCTTCCCTTAAGATAAAATACGGGGGGAAAGAGTATACAACCTATCCTATCACTATTTTTGTTTCAGAAGAAAACCTTCAGGGTGAAAACTCAGTGCTCAAGGTGATTGTTTATTCAAGTGAAAACGATGTGATAATTAACCAGCAGGTGGTTTTGAGTTTTTCACTTATTACGAATATTTCCATAAATAGTGTGATTATTAAAGAACCTCTTGTACTTTCGAATGTCTGGGTGGAAGAATTCCCGGAGACGGGCAAAATAAAAGGGGAGCAAATTACAGAGAAGGGAAAGACATATTATAAGTATATAATTAAAAGATATGCAATTTTCCCGCAAAAGGCAGGCAGAGTAATAATACCTCCTATTACATTTGAAATTTCCACCACAGACAACAAGACTCTCTATAGAAAATCCAACAAATTAATTTTAAATGTAAAAAGGTTGTCTCCTTCGATTGTACCAAGAGATTTTATGTATCTTATAGGATCTTTCTGGGTAAAAGCCTCTGTTGATAAAATAAAAACAAAAATAGGAGAGAATATAAGGTATATAATTAAGATCTCTGGAGATGGAAATATAAAATCAGTTCAACCCCCTAAATTCCGAACAAACGGTTATTTTAATGTTTATCCTCCTGAAGTTAAAGTTGAGCTGAATTATGAGGGAAATAAAATTATTGGTACCAAGGAGTGGACATTTTTGGTGGTTCCTCAAAAGAGAGGCCTGTTGAAGATTCCCTCCTTCTGTTTCTGGTTTTATCTTCCTGATAAAAAAATTTTTAAAAACACATGTACGAGAAGCTTTAGCATTATGGTTGAAGCTCCATTTTATTCGAAAAGTATAAAAATATTCAGAGAAAAGTTACCTCCACCGGAAACAGAAACTAAATATTTATCAAAATGGAAAACACCTTTTTTTCTGAATTTCGTTCAAATGGTGAGAATAATAATAGGTTTGATAATATTAGAGTTTATTACATTTCTTTTATTTCCATACTATGGAAAGAGAAGAGATAGTAATGGAGTACATAAACTTAATATCAAAAGAGAATTACGAAAAATACGAAAGGAAAAAAATTATACTATCTTCTGTAAAAAAATTCTTTCTATTGTAAATAAATTCTTTTTTTATAAATATAATAGATGGCTTCTTGATGAGGGTATTGGTTCCTTGAAGGAATTTTTGGTTAAAAAAGAGGTTAAGGAAAGACGGATTAAAGAGCTTGTTGAGCTAATTGTTTCCATTCAGGCTTTTATGTATTCACCGGGGAAAAAGAAAACAATTACTAAAAAGGAGATAACCGATAAATTATTAAAAATATTAAAGGAATTGACAGAGGAGAGAGAAAGTGAAGTTTAAGATTATGCTTTTTATTATGATTTTATTACCGACTTTACTATTCGCAGAATCAGTTGGCACTTTATACAAAAAAGGGATTGAAGAATTAAATAAAAAAAATTTTAATGAGGCAATAAGGATATTTAAAAGGATAGAAACAATAAAAAAGAGTCCGGGAATATACTATAATTTAGCCCTTGCTCACTGGAATAAAGAAGAAAAGGGGTTTGCCATTTATTATCTTAAAAAAAGTTTAAGACTTTTTCCCCTTTATCAAAGATCAATAAAAGCTCTCAAAACAATAAACAAAGAGACTGAAACAGGAGAAACTATTTTCTTTATCTATATCTTCTCTCTGGGGGTTCTGCTAATATTGTTGATTATTATTCAGATTCTCTTATACAAAAAATATTATCTTAAAGGAAAAGTTAATACCTTAAAAATTTTAGCAAGCCTGTTAATCTTGAGCATCTCTTTTGCTTCTTTTTACTATTCCGGCTCCAGGCTTTTTAAAGAAAAGAAAGGTATCGTTGTAAAAAAGGTGGAGGCAAAGGTTTTTTCAGAACCAGACCCTTCTTCAATTCCCCTTTATAAGATTCAGGAAGGGGAGGAAGTAAGGATTCTTTCAACATATGGAGGATGGTATAAAATCACAAAAGATAATATACTTTTAGGCTGGATCAAGGGAGATAGTGTAAAGCTCTATTAAGCCGGTTTTACTAAAAAAAAAAGAAGTGTTAAAATCTAAAACAAATTTTATTAAGAGGTAGAAATGAAGAAAAAACTCGTTCTCCTATCTTTGCTTCTTACCCTTTTGTTAACTTTTTCAAAAGCTAACGAAAGCAAACTTTTAACAATCCCGGAACAAACAAATTTTAAAAGAACATCAACATACCGGGAAGTGATGGATTTTCTTAAAAAGTTAAAGGCAAAACATCCGGATAGGATGAAAATAACTTTTTTTGCGACTTCAACGGAGGGTAAAAAGATTCCGCTTGTAATTTTAAGCGAAGAGGGAATCTCAAAACCTGAAGACATAAGATTTACAGGTAAACTTCCTGTTCTTATAATGGCAAACATACACGCAGGAGAGGTAGAGGGAAAGGAAGCTACTCAGATTCTGATGAGAGAGATTTTAGAAGAGGGCAGAGAGGATCTTTTAAAAAATCAAATTGTGTTAATCATACCTATTTTTAATCCTGACGGTAATGATAAAATAGCAAAGGGACATAGAAGAGACAATGGCCCTGAAGAAGCGGGTGTAAGATACAATGGGCAGGGCTATGATTTAAACAGGGATTATCTTAAACTTGAAACTCCCGAGGTCAGAGCTCTGGTAAATAAGATTTTTTTAAGGTGGGATCCAGTTCTATTTGTTGATATGCACACAACAGACGGTTCCTATCATCAGGAACCGGTTACCTATGCTCCCAACATGGCTCCTCAGGGAGATCAAACCCTCATCGATTTTATGTGGAAGAGAATGCTTCCCGAAATAGATAAGAATCTTGAGAAAAAGTATGGTATTAAGAGTATTCCTTACGGAAATTTCGTAGATAGAAAAGACCCTTCAAAAGGCTGGAGAAATCACGCTTATCTGGGTAGATACGGTACCTGCTATTTCGGATTGAGAAACAGATTATCAATTTTGGATGAAAATTATGCCCATGCGGACTTTAAAACAAGGGTAAAGGGAGCTCTTGCATTTATAAAATCCATTTTAGAATACACAAGTAAAAATATTAACAAAATAGCAGCTCTTGAAAAAGAAGCTGATTTAAGAGCTGTAAACAAAGTGAAAAATTCTGATTTCCCTGTGAGTTTTGAACCGGTTAAAACCTATGATTTTACAATAGAGAGCTATGTTTTCAGGATCAGAAAGATGACTGAAGAGGAGAAGAAAAAGTATCCCCCATGGTTAGGAGGTTATTTGGTGGAAAAAACGGATAAAATAAAGACTTATAAACTCCCTCTCTTTGCAAGTTATAAACCCAGGGAATTCGTAAAATTGACAGAAGGATATGTTTTACTTCCTTCTGAAAAACAGGTGGTCGAGCTTTTAAAAACCCATGGAATAGATGTTCAGGTGATAGGAAAAGATTTTAAGGATAAAGTTAAAGTTTTCAAAATAACTGATGTAAAATCTTCAAAAAGAATTTTTCAGGGACATCATTTAAACAAATTAAGCGGAGAGGAGATTTTAAAAGAGGTTAAAATTCCGAAAGGTTCTTTCTATGTCTCTCTTTCACAGCCTCTTTCAAGGCTTGCCGCGTATCTGCTTGAGCCTCTCTCCGAAGACGGGCTTGCCGCATGGAATTTTTTTGATAGGGTGATTGTCAGAGAGTGGAGCAATAAATACAGAATGTATCCTGTTTATAAGGTCATGAGAACTCCGCCTGTTTATATGTATACTTTATGATGTTTAGCTTTGATTATCAAAATATTGAAATTAAGGGAAATTTCAAATTAGCTGAGGTTTGTTCCCTGGGAGTAGGTAATGGAGCTCTGTTTTTCTCGGAAGTTGATTCTGCGGAAAAGCTCATAACAGCTTTGAATTTTGCAAAAGAGAGAGCTTTGAGAGTGTTTTTTTTAGGAGAGGGCTCCAATGTCCTCTTTTCCGACAGATTCTTCCCTTTTTTTGTTATTAAAAACAGGATCAAAGGGGTAAGCTTAAACAAAGAGGGCTTTGTGGAAGTTTTTTCCGGAACCTCCCTTTCCGAATTTTTAAATTTCCTTGAGGATAATGAACTTACAGGTTATGAGGAGTTAAGCGGGATTCCAGGCAGTGTGGGCGGTGCGGTTTACGGAAATGCAGGAGCCTTCGGGAGGGAAATTAATAACTTTTTATCAGAGGTGCTTTCTTTTACAAAAGACGGATTATTAAAAAAGAGAAAAAGGAAAGATTTAAAATTTTCATACAGATGGAGCTCTTTCAAAGAAAACGGAGAGTTTATTTATAAAATTATTTTTAAGTTGAATAAAGGTAAAAAAGAGGAGATTAAAAAAAAGAGAGAAGAGATCATTGAATACAGGAAAAACAGACTTCCCGAAAATCCTCCGATTGTAAAATCAGCCGGAAGCTTTTTTAAAAACATCTTACTTCCCGACGGGAAAAAGCTTGCAGTGGGAGCAATACTTGAAAAATTGGGAGCAAAAGAGATGAGTGTGGGAGGAGCTGCTGTTTCAAAAAAACATGCGAATTTTTTAATAAACAAAGGAAATGCGAAGGCAAAGGATTTTATGGAATTAGCACGGAGATTAAAGAGGATTGTTAAAGAAAAAGAAGGTTTTGAGATAGAAGAAGAGGTTATTGTTCTGGATAAGTTCTTTTAAACAGATTTGAAATAATTAGGAAAAAAAAGTAAGCTATTTTATGGGAAAAAATTCTTTAATAATTTTAATTGTTTTTTTTATCCTGACAAACCCTGTTTTTTCTGAAGGCAAAGCTGAGGCTAAGGATGGAAAGATTCCATTTTCATATATAATCCCAGGAGTAGAACAGATAAAAAGAGGTTACTATTTTAAGGGAATTCTGTTTTTGAGCGGATTTTCCATCTGCTTGACTGAGGCTTATTTGAAAAACAGAGAGGGTAACAGCTTTTATGACAGGTACCTTAAATCAAAGGTTATTGGGGAGATAATTTCATTAAGAGAAAAAACAGAGGAAAGTTTTAAAAAGAGAAATTATTATCTTGTAGGAGCATTTTCAGTATGGATTTTACATATTCTGGATTTACAATTCTTTGATAAAAAAAAGGGGATAAAAGGTGAAGTACATAAAGATAGTTTTTCTATCGGTTTTTATTATTATTTTTAGTAATTGTAAGGATATTATATTTAACAATCCTCTTGATCCGAACGGAGAGAAAGGAGTACTCATCATAATTAAAATTTTAAACACAAACAGTATGGGCGAAGGAGATCTTGCCTTTGACGGGGAAAAGATATGGAGAACAGCAGAAAACGGAAGATTGATAGCCTTTGACAGGGAAACGGGAGAGAGAATAAGAGAGATTCCCTCAGCTTATGCCAGTGGTATAGCCTTTTCGGGTAATTATCTGTATTTAGCCTCTGAAACCAATTATTTAACGATGATAAATCCACTGTCCGGAGACATTGTCCAGAATTTTCTAACTGGAGAACTATATTTTAAATTCATAGCGAATTCTGAGAGCAGAATCATAGGTTATGATACAAAATCCTCCTATTTTTTTACCTTTGAACCCGAAACAGGAGAGTTTGAAAAACTTTTCAGGCTCACAGGTTTTAGCATGGGAGGAATTTCCCTTTACAAGGGTAATATTATTTTAACTGAAAAAAACTCCTCATCTATCTTTTTGTTTGATTTGAGCGGTAATGTTCTATCTGTTTACTCGGCTCCCGCCAATGAAATTTCCGGTATCACTGTTGATGAAAATTTTTATGTTTACATTCTTTCCTCAGATGGTAAAATTTACAAAGTTTCTCTGCCTTAGTTTACTCTTTCTCATAAGCTTTGATTTAACAGCTAAACCCATGAGTATAATAATAAAATCTGATTATCTTATTTACAGTGAGGATTTGCAGTATGTATTCGGAGCGGGAAATGTCATTATCACTCTGAACAAGACAAAACTTAAAGGAGATTACCTTTTTTTTGACATTAGAGAATTTAAAGGAAAGCTTCTGGGGAAAGTGAGCTTCTCTGACAAAAATTATGATGAAATTGTGTTTTCAATATTCCCTTTTAAATACAAAACCATAAATTTTAAAAAAGAGATAGAGGAAAAGGGAGAAAATATTGATAATATAAAAAACATATATTTAAAGGAGATGAGAGGATCAACCATTTACTATGAAGCCAGAGCTCTGAAAATATTTAAAACAAAGAAGATAATTGCTTACAATTTGATTCCTTACATTGTCGGAGTACCATCTTTTCCACTGAAAAAACTCAGAGTCAAACAGGCTGAATTTTTTGAAAAATCCACTCTTTATTTGAAAAACATTAAATATGATGCCTTTTACGGTCTGTCCGTTAACCCTTCTCTTGTGATAAGGAGCAAACCTGTCAAAGGTTCACTTGATTTTAATTTTTTTGAAAGAAAATTATTTAACATTGAAGGTAAGGAAGGAGGAGTAAATGTATCGGCAGAAAGTATCTTTTATGTGAAAGAAAAGGATTTATTAAATCTTTCCGCCTTTTACAATTCGGATTCGAACTCCTATAATATAAATCTCTTTCATGAGAACAGCATTGGGGTAATTAACTATTCCATCAGACAGAATATTAGTAAAGGTTCGGGAAATGAAACACTGTCTCAATTTGAGGCTACAATGAGAGTGAATAAAATAAAGTTTATAAATCCTCTTTTGAAATTAACCTATGATTATAAAAAAAGCTATACATATATGATTTCAACCCCGTTAAAATTGATAAAAAATATGAATATCCTGGTTTCCTATTACAGAGAAAAAAGCGATAATAGCCTGAAAAGAGATACAAAGAGATTTTCCTCATCTTTAAATTTTTCATCCTCTCTTATAAACTTAGGCTCAAGCTTTAATCTTACAAAAGACATAATAGAGGATTCTTTAAAAAAGGATTTTTCACTGAACTTTTCCTTCTCCCAGATAAGTCTGTTAAACAATATAAGATTCAATTTTTCTCCTTTTTACACCTTCTCCTCATATCCCATTTCAAATAAGACTTACAGACAAAACAATTTTGGAATAAATGCGGGTTTTAATTCATCGGGTATAATCCTGCCCTTCGGATTTTCTCTATATCCGGGCTTTTATATTTATCAACTCTGGGAAAAGGATAAGGAAGCAAAGACAAATTTTAACTATTTAATAAACTTTGAGAAGAGAGTCGGGATTTTTAGTTTTTTAATGAATTACAGCTTATATTCATCTTACAGAACAGAAAATTTCTGGGTCCAGGGTTCCAATTTGAAAAATATGAGTATAAGAATTGACCTTCAAAATTCAAATATTTACAATTTTTTTATAAACTTTTACTTTAATAATTCATACGCTCTTGAAAACATATCTTCTAAATTCGAGCTTAACTTTTTATCAGACTGGAGGCTCTTTTCATATGCAACATATTATAAAAGAATGAATAAAATTCAAACTTTTGAAATATTCCTGGAAAAAACATTTAAGAATTTATTAAAAATACAGGGAGGTTATTCATTAATATTAAAAAGATTTTATCTAAAAGTTATTCCTTACTGATTTTAATACTTTTATCTTTATTAACTTCTTGCACAGTAAAGCCAGGGGATCTACCCTCCCTTAAAGCACCCTATATAAACAGAATTGCTTTTTTAAAAAAGGTTTATCAAAAGAAC
The DNA here is from genome assembly GCA_027031485.1 of Candidatus Aminicenantota bacterium. Lineage (GTDB taxonomy): Bacteria > Acidobacteriota > Aminicenantia > JAMOAD01 > JAMOAD01 > JALXDT01. The sequence continues at coordinate 14,782 of JALVQI010000093.1, forward strand.
GGAAAGCTTTTAAAAATCCCCTATGAAAACAGAGTGAAGAATCCCTTTTATATTTATATGGAAATAGCAAACACATCGGGAGAGGGAAGCTTAAAGATCTTACTTTATAAGAATAAAAAATTAGCATATAAAAAAAAGTTTAATTTTGGGGAAAGGGGAAAAGTTTATGAAAAAATCACAATCTGGAGCAGAGTTGAGAAAAAGCTGACAGGAAAAATCAGATATGCGGTTTTTTACAATAATTCTCTGCTCTGGACAGGTAAAATAAGAATTTTTTAATTAAATTAAAAAAAACAAAAATTCCATTATCTTGGATTAAACTCTTATTGCTCTTAACATATTTGTAGCTCCCTTGATGGGAGTTACGCCGCCTATCATTATAATCAAATCCCCTCTTTTGATTATTCCCTTGTCAAGCAGTATTGTTTCCCCTTCCGCTAAAAGAATATCCGTATTTGGTCTGTATTCAAGGTAAAAGGGGGTTACTCCCCAGAACAAGGACATGCGCCTTATTACACTTTCTTCCGGAGAAAAAGCTACGATCGGAACAGAAGGTTTATGCTTTGAGAGGATAAGAGCTGTTGCACCGGACCAGCTGAAAACAACTATAAGCTTGGCATTGAGTGTTTTCGCAATATCCACAGCTGATTTTACGATAGCATCTCCGACCTTTTTTGAAGGTTTGACTTCAAGCTCAATATGGGGATTAAAATAGGGGGAATTTTCTGTGATAGAAGCAATGTTTTTAATAATTTTAACCGCTTTAACCGGATATTTTCCTACGGCTGTTTCTCCCGAAAGCATAACTGCGTCTGTCATATCAAGGATTGCATTGGATACATCCGTAGCCTCGGCTCTTGTCGGTCTTGGTTTTTCAATCATTGATTCCAGCATTTGCGTTGCCGTGATAACTATTTTCCCTTTTTTTGAAGCTTTTTTTATTATCTCTTTTTGAAGAATGGGAACCATCTCCTCTCTCATTTCAACTCCAAGATCTCCCCTTGCTACCATCACACCATCGGCTTCCTCAACTATTTCATCAAGATTCTTAATAGCAGCGGGTTTTTCTATTTTGGCAATAATCGGAATGTCAGCTTTTTTTGATCTTAATATTTTCTTTAAATCTTTAATATCCTGTGCTTTTTGGACAAAGGAGAGAGCAATAAAATCAACACTGTTTTCCACTCCGAAATTAACATCTCTTTTATCCTTTTCAGTTAAGGCGGGAATATTTAATTTTGTGTTGGGAAGATTAATTCCTTTATTGGATTTTAAAATACCGCCTACAACCACCTTTGTTATAATCTCGTCTTTTTTAACATTAATAACTTTAAGCTCAATGTTACCATCATCCATTAAGATTGTTTCCCCTTTTTTTACAAATTTAGGCAATAGTTTATAATCTGTTGGGACTATGCCTTCTTTACCTTCAATCTCCTTTGTGGTAATTATTAATTCTTTTCCTTTTTTGAGATTAATGCTTCCTCCCTTTATTTTCCCCACTCTTAATTTCGGACCTCTTAAATCCTGAAGAATTGCTACAGGTTTTTCAAGCTCTTCTGAGATTTCTCTTATGTTTTTGATTATTTTTTTATACTCCTCATAATTACCGTGTGAAAAATTTATTCTTGCAACATCAAGTCCCTCTTTGATCAAAGCTTTTAAAACTTTCAGGCTTGATGAAGCAGGTCCTATGGTACAAACCAACTTGGTTCTTGCAAATTTTTTTAAATTCATACTACCCTCCCTTATCTACTCAAGTAAAAACTTATATCTTTTTGCAAGCATTTGCAGATTCATTTTTGCCACGGGGGTTAAAGATGAATATTTGTCAAAGAAAGTTTTAATAGCCGCATCCTCGCTCTTTTTAAATTTTATGTTTCCCTCAATATCCATATTAATCCCACTCTCTTCAAGCATTTTACCTATTATATCTGTTCCATAAATCCCTAAACCTCTTTCAATAACCTTTTTCAAAAATTCCACTCTATTCATTCTTTCCTCCTAAAGCCATTGGGCAACTTCAAGATTTTTAGCAGCTTCAATATACTTATCAATATCCTCATCTATTATAGAACCATGCTGAGGAAGAATTCTCTCTATTTCAAAAGCGGATATTTTTTTAAGTGCTGATAGAAGTGCTTCTTTTGAGCCAATATAGGGTTCCGTAAAAGCCTTAAAAGCTTCAAGATAGTATTTATTGGCATACAATGACCAGTTAATACTGAAACCTCCGAAAATATCACTTGAAAAAAGAGATTTTGTTTTGTGATCATAAGTAACATGGGATCCGGCAAAATGCACATACGGGGTGGTTATAAAGGTTAGCTTTCTTCCACTTTCAAAAACGAATTCATCTCCATCTTCAATCGGGACAACTTCAGAGTTTACTCCATAATATCTTAAAAAAAGAGCGGATCTTGATTGTGCATAAATTTTAACCTCAGGATTTACGATTACCTCAAAGAGAGGTAAAGCTGCACATAGATCAGGATCCTGATGCTGAACCATCATATATTTGATTTTTTCAAAATCACCTCTAAGAACTTTAGCAACTTTGTTGTGTACAACTCTGTAATGCTCCGGGGCTCTTGAACCGGGATCTATTAACATTGCTTCATTCCCATCCACAATAAGATAAGGATTGTTTGAAAATCCAACCTTTCGGTCAGCAAATCCCACCCAGTAAATATCATCTGTCCCCCTCACAAGATGGGGAAGATGTTCATCATAGGTACTCATCTTACCTCCTTATACAATAATTTCATTAAAATCAGCAATCTTTTCAAAGAGAGAGGATATTCTCTGGAGCATAGCAATCCTGTTGTTTTTGAGTTCTTCATCATCTACCATTACCATTACAGAATCAAAGTATGTATCAATGAATGGTCTTAATGTAATTAATATTTCTTCTGCCTTTAAAAAATTCCTTCTCTTTATCTCTTCTAAAACCTCCTCTTCCACTGCTTTGAATATGTCAAAAAGAGCTTTCTCTTCTTTTTCCACAAGGCCTTCTTCATTAAAATAAAACTTTTCTTTACCTTTAACAATATTTTTAACTCTTTTGTAAGAAATAATCAATTTCCTGAAATTCTCATTCTGCTTTGTTCTTTGAACAGAGAAAGCTCTTTGGAAGTCAAGGTAAATATTGGAAAATCCTGTTTTAAGAACTGCATTTAAAACATCATAATCTATATTTTTAAAATTTGTGCAATAAAATCTGAATCTCTGCTCCATAAAATCCAGAAATGTTGCTGCTAAATCCTCCTTGGATTTTTCAATATTATCATAGAGATTCAAGGATTTTTCGAAAAGAGACAATAACTCAAAATCAAGCTTTCCTTCGATTAAGAGTTTTACAATTGTATTCCCCAGCCTTCTTAACCCAAAGGGGTCTTTATCTCCTGAAACTTCCATACCAATTATAAAAGCGCCGATTAAACTGTCCAATCTATCGGCAAGGGATAATATCTTACCACTATAAATAGATGGAATTGAATCTTCAAGGTTTTGAGGTTTATACTGTTCATAAACAGCCTTCCATACAACTTCATCCTCACCTCTTTCCTTAAGATAAAGTCCTCCCATTATACCCTGAAGAGCAGGGAACTCTTTCACCATTTCAGTTAATTGATCAACTTTTGAGTATTTGACAGCTTTTTTAATCTTTTCTTTGAAATCATCTTCACTATCTTTTATCATTTCTTCGGCAAGAGCCTCCATTCTCAATGTTTTATCATAATATGTTCCCAATTTCTTTTCAAAGCTATATCCTTTTAACTCATCGAAAAGTTGATCAAGGTCAAGTTTGAGATCATTTTCCCAGAAAAATTTTGCATCTTCAAGGGTAGCTCTGACTACTCTCTCAAAACCTTTTACAATGTAAGGTTTTGCATCTCCCGATGCATCCGCTATTCCTATGAATCTTCCGATTAATTCTCCTAATTGGTTTCTTGTTAAAAAGAGTCTTTTTTCCTGTTTTAAAAATATCTCTATTATTTCAAAAGGAATTTTTAAATACTCATCAGAAAAGGTACCTGTAAAGGCAACAGGGTGTTCCACCATATCAACAAGTTCATTCAATAGTTCTTCATTTTTAACAATCTTAATGTCAAGTTCCTCCTCTATCTTTATTATTTCACTCTGAATAATTGAAAGCCTATCCTCTTTTCTTAAAATTACATGGTTTGATTTTAAAGATTCCTCATATCTGGAAACTTTTGAAATCGTTATCTCTTCATCATCTGCAAGGATTCTATGTCCTCTTGTTCTGTTGGAAGCTTCCAAATTTGCGTATTCAAAATTGACAATCTTTTTATCAAACAGAGAAAGAACCCCCCTTATAGGTCTTGAAAAAAGCACCCCTGTCTCATTCCATTTCATATTTTTCGGAAAAGAAATGGAATCTATTATTTCAGGGATTATTTTTTTTAAAATCTCAATTGTTTCCTTTTTCTCCTTTAATATCTTCAATCCTACATATTCACCTTTTGGAGTCTCTATTATTTCAAGCTCTTCAACATCCTTTCCTTTTGATCTGGCAAAACCGATGGCTGCTTTAGTGGGTTCCCCATTTTCATCATAGGCTATCTTCTTGGATGGACCTAAAATGACCTCTTCTTCTGATTTTTGAGATTCTGAAATTCCTTTTACACTAACAACCAATCTTCTCTTTGTGCCTATTGTTTCAATCTTTTCAAATTCTATTCTATTCTTCTCCAACTCCTCTTCAAACTTTGATTTTAACTGTTCCAAACCTATTTTTAAATGTGAGGGAGGCAAATCCTCAACAAGAATTTCAAGTATATATTCACTCATTATTCAATATCCTCCAGATAAAGTTGCACAATATCTTTAACATAGTTTCTTATTGTTAGTATTATTTTCTGTCTCTGTGTGATAGAGATCGCTCTTCTTGCATCAAGTAGATTAAAGATATGGGAGAGTTTAAGAGCATAATCATAGGCAGGGAGATAAAGTTTTTTTTCTATCAGATTTTTAATTTCATCTTCATATAGCTCAAATGTTTTTTGAAGAGAATTAATGTTTGCTTCTTTAAAATTAAATGCTGAAAATTGATACTCTTCTTTGTATCTTAAATCTCTATAACTTATACCTCCTCCCCATTCAAGGTCATAAATATTATCCTTTCCTTCAAGAAAAAGCCCCAACCTTTCAATGCCGTATGTTATTTCCAGTGAGATGGGATAAAGATCAATTCCGCCTGCCTGTTGAAAGTAGGTAAACTGGGTAACCTCAAGTCCATTGAGCATTACCTGCCAGCCCACACCCCACGCTCCCAAAGTCGGGGATTCCCAATTATCCTCTTCAAAAGAAAGAAAATTCTTTTTTAAGTCTATTCCCAATGCCTTTAAACTATCTATATAAAGCTGCTGACTGTTTTCAGGGGCAGGTTTTAAAATAACCTGATACTGGAAATGTTTTTGAACTCTGTTAGGATTATCCCCATATCTTCCGTCAGTTGGTCTCCTTGAAGGCTGCATATAAGCCACTCTATAAGGTTTTGGCCCCAATACTCTAAAAATCGTATCAGGACTCATTGTTCCAGCTCCAACTTCCATATCATAGGTCGGAGCAATATAACATCCTTTCTTTTTCCAGTAATCAGATAGTGTTAAAAAAATATCTTGAATATTCATCACTATTCCTCTTTTTTATATTTTAATTTTGGTTTTTTAGCTGCTAAAACTTCATTTAATCTTCTTACAGGAGTATAGTGAGGGGCTTCTTTTAAAAGTTCGGGATTTGTTTCAGCTTCCTTATGAATTTTTTTCATTGTTTCTATGAAAGTATCCAGTGTTCTTTTACTTTCTGTTTCTGTGGGTTCTATCATTAAAGCTCCGTGGACTATGAGAGGGAAGTATACTGTTGGTGGATGAATTCCATAATCAAGAATTCTTTTAGCAATATCAACAGTTTTAACTCCGAACTTTTTAAAACTTTCCTCTGAAAAAACAACTTCATGAAGAGTACCTGTTTTATATGGAAGCTCATAGGTATCCTTTAAATTTTCTCTTATGTAATTGGCATTTAAAACAGCTAACTCTGTCGCTTGTTTAAGCCCCTCTGCTCCCATTTCGAGAAGATAGGTAAGGGCTTTTATCAGAACACCGAAGTTTCCGAAAAAGCTTCTGATTTTTCCTATTGAATTGGGTCTGTTGAAATCAACAATGTATTTACCTCCATTATCCTGTTTTATAACAGGTATCGGAAGAACCTCTTCAAAATCCTCTCTAACTCCCACAGGGCCTGCTCCAGGACCTCCTCCTCCGTGGGGAGTTGAAAAGGTTTTATGAAGATTCAGATGAAGAACATCAACTCCCAATTCAGCAGGTTTTACATAGCCCATAAGGGCATTAAAGTTTGCTCCGTCCATATAAAGATATGAACCATTCTTGTGAAGAACTTCTGCAATTTCCTTAATCTCTCTTTCATAAACTCCTAAAGTATTGGGATTTGTCATCATAAGAGCAGCAACATCCTCATTGAGAAATTCCTTTACTTTTGAAACCTCTAAATATCCGTCCTTTCCTGAAGGAATCTCCTTAACATCGTATCCTGCAAAGTGAGAACTTGCAGGATTTGTTCCATGGGCAGAATCAGGGATAAGAACAATCTTCCTTGGATTTCCACTCAATTCAAGCTTTTTTCTTATCATAAGCATTCCTGTAAGTTCTCCGTGGGCTCCTGCTGACGGATAAAGTGTAAAATAGGGAAAACCTGTTAATTCCGAGAGTATGTTTTCAAGAGTTTTCAAAAGTCTTAAATTCCCCTGAACCAGTTCATAGGGAGAATAAGGGTGGGATAACAGAAAGCCCTCAAGGGATGCTGTCTTCTCATTTATTTTAGGATTATATTTCATAGTACAGGAACCGAGGGGATAAAATCCCTCATCAACCGAATAATTGTAATGGGCAAGGGCTGTATAGTGTCTGACAATTTCCACCTCTGAAACCTCTGGTAAATTCCCCATATCTTCTCTTATAAGATCTTCTGGAATATAATCTTTATCTTCAACATCTATTTCAGGGAGAGAGTATCCTTTCTTACCTTCCTCACTTAATTCAAAGATTAATGGTTCTCTCTTTTTATTCATTTTCTTCCTCCAGAGCTTTTACAAGTTCATCAATATCATCTTTTGAATTCATATCCGTGAAAGTCAATAGAATCGAGTTCTTATCATCAGGATAAAACCAGTTCAGAGGAATACCTGCGACTATCTTCTTTTCTAAGAGTCTTTTATGAAGAGAAACTGCATCATTAACTTCTATAACAAATTCATTAAAGATTGGGCCTGAGAATTTTGTTTTTATTCCCGCTTTTTCCAAATTCTCTCTTGCATAATTGGCTTTTAGCATATTCTGTTTTGCCAACTCTTTTAAGCCTTTTTTACCATATACAGAAAGAAAGATGGCAGCTCTTATAACACACCAGGCCTGATTGGAGCATATGTTTGATGTGGCTCTTTCTCTTCTTATATGCTGTTCCCTTGTTGAAAGTGTAAGAACGAATCCTTTTTCTCCATCCGCATCAACTGTCTCTCCGACAATTCTTCCGGGCATTTCCCATAAAAACTTTTTATTTGATGTTGCTATAAACCCTAAAGTAGGACCTCCGAAATTGGGATAAAGGCCAAAAGATTGAGCTTCTCCCACCGCTACATCTGCTCCGAAATAGGAGGGAGGTTTCAATAACCCCAAAGATAAAGCCTCTGCTATAACGGATATTAAAAGAGTCTTGTTATCCCCTATTTTTTCTTTAATCCATTTATAATCTTCTATTATTCCAAAAAAGTTCGGAGATTGAATTAAAATACCTCCGATCTCATCATTATATTTTTTATCAAAATCTTCTTTTGAAACTCTTCCTTCCTCATTAAAATCTATAAAATCAAATTCAATATTTAGATTTTTCACATAGGTTTTTATAGTGGCAATGTATTCGGGATGGAGGGATTTTGCAATAAGAAATTTCCTTTTTCTTGTAATTCTCCATGCGAGTAGTAAACCTTCGGCGGCAGCTGTAGCTCCGTCATATAAGGAGGCATTGGAAAATTCCATACCCAAAAGATCCGAGATCATTGTTTGATACTCAAAGGTAGCCTGCAAAGTTCCCTGAGAAACCTCCGGCTGGTACGGTGTATAAGGTGTGACAAATTCTCCTTTCAGACTCAAATAGTTAACCACTTCAGGGATAAAATGATAGTAGGAACCTCCTCCCAAAAACAATTTAAAATCTTTTACTCTGTTTTCCTCCTCAAGCTTTTTAAAATAGGAAATCAGTTCGGATTCAGAAAGTGGCTTTCCATAGTCAACTTCATCCTTGGTTAAATTGCTTTTCGGAATTGTATCAAAAAGCTCCTCAATACTCTTAACATCAACAGAATTCAGCATTGCTTTGATGCTTTTTTCACTATTGGGAAAATACCTCATTCCTTAACCTTCTATGAATTTATTATAGGCATCCTCATCCATTAATTCATTTATTTCATCGGGGTTACTAAACTTAATTTTGAAAATCCATCCATCTCCATAAGGATCATTGTTTATAAGCTCAGGCTCATCATCCAATTTTGAGTTAACTTCTATTATCTCACCTGAGACAGGGGCATAAACCTTTGCGGATTCCTTCGGAGATTCCACATAGCATATTTCATCACCCTTTGATACCTTTTTGCCAACTTCAGGTAATATTACTTTAATTACCTCTCCCAATTCCTCCTGGGCAAAGTTGGAAATACCACAGAAACCGGTATCCCCTTCAACTTTTACATACTCATGTTGTTTTGTAAAATAGATATTTGACATTTTTATTCCTCCTAATTTTATTATTCAATAAATTACCACTATTGTCTCTATCTGTCAATTAAACGGGATTTATCCTAAAAATCGAATAATAGCGGTAAATAGAGTGGAATAAGGATGGAGAATATGATAAATATATTATTCCACTCTTTCTTTTTGGATTAGCGCTTCTTTGGTAAAGGACAATATTAGCATTGAGCCTCGAGCTTTGAGATAAATTTAAAAACTAAGAGTTTATAGTTGTCTTTTTATTGAATATAATTAACTATGGGGACAATTCATGAATTGCCCCTACAATAATATAGATAACGGTAGGGGTAAACCCGATAGTATGAAATTGCTTTGCAATTTTAATTTTTCATTTTGAAAAATTATTCTATCGGGTAAATCTGCATTTTACCCGAATTTCTAAAAATCAATATTCTGTTTCGGGCAGATTTAGTGGAATATATCAAAATTCCATCGGGCAGGCACATAGGTTTGCCCCCGCAAATATTTATTGCTGTTCGATATTTTTATATTTTGAAATTTATGGAAATGAATAATTGCTAACAATAAATCAACCTATCCTTTGTAGTTAGCTCAGAGCTCTAAGCTCAGTGCTTTGTATCCCTATAATTTCCTGTTTTCCCCAATTATTAATTTTTAAAGGTCTTTTATTTCCTCTTTGAAATTTATTCCTATGTTTTCAAGCTCTTCCAATACAGGTTCATAAATAGATGGAATTACGGGAATGTGTACGCCCGTGACTTTAATCTTGTCTTCCAAAATCATTCTTGTTGCTATTGCAGCGGGAAGTGCCACTGTTTTTGCCACAGATGTTTCAATACCTTCAACTCCATAATCAACCATCAATGATGTATAGAGTTTTCTCTTTCCATTAAAATCCCCGATAATTTTGTGGAGAAGGATAACCATATCCCTTTCTCCCTTTTTATAATACATCTTTCCCAGAAGAAGGTCTGTTAGAACATCAATCGGAGCAATCTTACCTTTGTTTATCTTTTCTTCTGAAATTATTCCCATCCACTCTATCTTTTCCATTATTTGAGGTTTATCCTCAATTGAGAATTTTTTAATAATCTCCTCTTTGAGATTTGAGGGATTTAAGCCTGATATTTCAGCCGTATACTCAAGATAGGATTTATTATCTGTTTCTCTCTCTTTCAAATCAAGCCAGTTTAATTTGCTAACAACACTCCAGAGCTCTGACCATCCGGGAAATCTTATTGTTCCTCTGAACATTGTTTCAATTCCATGAAAATTATAAAGCTCAATATATGAGACAGAGTCTCTGTTCGGATAGTATTCCATCTGGCCGACTCCTTCAATTTCAAGAGGATGGTGGTCATCAAAAAGATTCTCGGGAGCCACCTCAATTAATTTTCCGTTTTTAAGATACTTTGCACTATTTCTTCCTGCAAGAAGAACTCCTCTCGGGCTCCAGGAAAATTTGTATTTCAGAGGATTATCAGCTGCTTCTGGGGCGGGAAGTGCCCCGCAAAAAGATTCAAAGCTTACAACCTTTCCTCCCTTTTTTTCAATATCATGGACAAGCTTCATTGCAGACATATGGTCAATTCCCGGATCAAGTCCGATTTCATTTAAAAATAACAGGCCTTTCTCTTTTGCCTCTTTGTCCAGGGCTTTCATTTCAGGTTTTACATAGGAAGTTGTTACAAGATGTTTATTAAACTCAAGACAAACCTTAGCAACTTTTAGATGGTAAATGTAGGGCAAAAGGGAGATTGCAATATCATTTTCCTTTACAAGCTCTTTCAGCTTATCCTCTTCTTCCACAACCCAACGAATAGCCTTTCCGTTCGGATGACCTTCAATCAATGCCTCTGCTTTTTCAACTGTTCTTGAAGCAACGGTTACTTTAAAATTGTGTTTTAACAAATAGGTGACAAGAGGTTTTGAAACCAAGCCTGCACCCAATAATAATACCTTATCTTTCATATTAATCTCCTATTATGAATTTTTTAAATATTTTTCAATATATTTATAATCCGGGGTAAGTTCTCCTTTGTGAGCTATTACAGCTCTTTTTATCGGAGCCGGCAGCTCTAACTCTTGAAAGCTTACGGAGTAGTCTGCCTTTACAATATCCGGAATAAAATCCTTTAAAACATGGCTGAAGTATTCGGAAGACTCTCTTGGAAGTTCACTCGGTAGAATATCCACCATCAGAACCGTTGGACCATCACCACTTATACCTATGAAGTATTTATCCTTTAACGGCTCGTACACCAGAGCCGGTTTATCAGGTTCTCCGCACTCAAATGTAAACTCTATTGCTCCCTCAATATCGCAGCTTATATCTGCTATGATTTTTAAATTCTTCTTATTTTCACTCCAGAGCTTTTTCACATCCTCCTTGGTTACAAGTCTCGGATACTTTTCTTCCCAGTATATTGCATTTACCAATATATTTAAATATGGAAGATATTTGCTAAAAACCCCTCTGTATTTTTCAGGATTTCTATAATAATCAAAAAGCTCAAATTTCGTGTTAGAAGAAATAGGTTCAACCATATGCTCTTCCTTGAAAACAACTTTAATTGCTCTGTTTTCAGGAAAGTTTCCCTTTAAAAGCTCATCAGGTGTAATTTCCACCGGATTTAAAAGATCAAATATTTCCTGTGCTCCCCTTGAAACATTTCCATATCCGGCAAAACCTATGATAAGAGGATTAATTTGATCGGGAAGTTCGCCCTTTTCTATTTTATCCTTTAATCTGGAAATTTCAGATTTTGCCTCTTTTAAAGAGTGGTATTCATAAGCTCGTTTAACTTCTTCAAAAATATTTGAAACACCATCTTTTTTAAGTTTTTGGCCTAGAAGATTTAGAGCATCAATTGCTCCGGCAAATCCGGCGAATCTTCCGAAAAATATAAGCCTCCTTCCCTTGTCATCTGTTATTTTCTCATAATCAATTAAGGTATCTTTAAGCTCGAGAATCCTTTTTAGCATGGGCATATTATAGCTCTGTCCTTTTATGGTGTGGGAAAAAAACACATAGGTTTTTTCAGGTAATAGCTTTTCCTTCGGAATCTCCTTTACACCGAAAATCACCTTTGCCTCTGAAAGATCCTTTTTAAGCTCTGCTCCAGCTTTTTCAAATTCTTCATCTTTAAAAACTCTGTGGGATGATGGCTCCACTATAACTTTAAAACCCTGTTTAACAAGGTCTTCCACAGTATCAGGTGTAATAGCAACCCTTCTTTCAAAAATTGATTTATCTTCTTCTCTAATCCCTATAATCATTGAATTACTCCTTAAAATATTTATTGAAAATAAGTTTAACAATTAGCATTTTTCCTGTCAAGGAAAGGGGAAGAAAGTGAGACAAGAAGAATGAATTTTCAAATCTGAAAATTATTTTTTTTTCTTTATATTTTTGCTATAATAAATTTCATACAATTTTAGTAGGAGATAAAAATGAGAAAGAAAATTATTATGGTCGCTATTGTTTTGTTTTTTTTAACTATTATCTTAAATGCCGGAGATTTTAATCTTGTCTCAAAGAAAGTTTATAAAAAAGAGGGAAAAGCTCTTTTCTCTCTTGAATTTGAAATCTCTCCGGGGCTTGATATAAAAGATCTTAATAAATCTATCCATATTAAGACAAAGGATAAAGTTTTTTCTCTGACAAATATAAAAAAGGATAAAATAAGCCTGGGACAGGTAAAAAATGTTACAATTGAAGGTGAAATCAAAATAACGGATAGTAAGGGGTTTAACAAGAAAAAAATAACTTTTGTAATAGATTATGAGCTTTGCGAGGCTTTTTCATCCGTTTGTGTGGTTTCGGATAAAGAAGAGGTAACCGTAAATTTTGATTTTTCTCAATTACAGAAAAAAGGTTTTAATGTTCTATCCCTTGTTTTACTTTTTCTTTCAGGGATTGCCACTTCCTTTACTCCCTGTGTTTTCCCCTTGATTCCTCTTGTATTCGGTTTCATAGGAGCAACAGGTAAAAACCCAAAAAGAGCTCTATTTTTATCTTCAACAATGGTTCTTTCAATGGGGATTGTTTACTCTGCATTGGGTGTTTTCGCAGCCCTTTCTGGAAAAGTCTTCGGTTCACTAACCAAAAGTCCCGGTTTTTTAATTACAGCAGGAGCTATTATGGTTTTAATGGGCCTTTCTTTGATGGGCTATCTTCCTTTTAAAACCCCTTCCTTTGTATCAAAGGAGATGAAACATTACAAAGGTAAAGGTTTTCTTTCAGCCATAGCTATGGGGTTATTCCTGGGAGCGATAGGAGCTCCCTGTGTAGGTCCTGTGCTTATCTCAGTTCTCACCTATGTTTCCACAACTCAAAATGCGGTTCTTGGAGGACTTATGTTATTCTCCTACTCTCTTGGTATAGGAGTGATTTTTGTAATCATAGGAACTCTCTCTCAGACTCTGGGTAAAAACATAACTCAGGGAAGATGGATGGAGCTTTTGAAAAACTTTTTCTCAATCCTGATTATAGGAGGAGGTGTTTACTTTATGGGAATGGGTCTTAAAAGCAATATATTATTGTATGTATTCCTCCTATTTGTCGGCTTATGGCTTATAAAAGAGTCATTTAATATTGAAAAAGTTTTATTAAAAACAGGTTTTATTATTATAGCAATCTTAACGATGGCAATTCCTTCATACAAGCTATACAATATTATTCATCACCATGGAAGTATACTTTTAAAGAAGAGCGTGAATTGGGAAAATGATTATAATGGGGCTATGAAAAAAGCAGAGAAGGAGAAAAAGATAGTATTCATAGATTTTTATGCGGATTGGTGTGAAAATTGTCATAAACTTGAAGAGTCCATTGAAAAGGTCTATCCTGAGGCAAAAGATAAGATCATATTTTTAAGAATAAACATGGAATCCAATGACAAGCTTAAGGATAAACTTGTGAAAAAATACAATATCATAGGTCTTCCGGGGGTGGTTATTGAATGTCCCGGAGGTAATAAAATAGAATCCTTTTTCGGGTTTAAAGATGAACGAGCATTAAAAGAAATTCTTAATAAGGCTTTTATTGATAGTAAAACAAAATGCGGAGGATAATATGAGTAAATACCTGGTAAGTGCGGATGAGTTTAAGAGTATGATAAAAGAAGGCAATCTGACAGTTGTTGATTTTTCAAGTCCATACTGTGCTCCATGTAAAAAAGTACCTCCGATTATGGAAGAGTTAGAAGCAGAGTTCGGAGATAAGGTAAAGTTTATTGAAATAAATGTAGCCGAGGAGAATGAACTTGCCCTTGAATATGATGTTTTTTCTGTCCCAACTATAATAATTTTTAATGGGGGAGAGGAAAAGGAGAGAATTTCGGGAGTTCCAAACAGAAAAAAATTGGCATCTGTTTTACAAAATAATATTTCCTGATATCCTTTTATATGGAAGATTTTTTAAAAGCAACCATATTTGTAATCTCTTTCATAATTTTTTCATTTTTAGCCGCAAAACTACTAAAACTCAAAAAGGAAAATCCTTTTTTCACCTCAGTTAATGTATTGGGAATTCCTTTTATCTTTTCAGGTTTGGTTTTATCTTTCTTTATAAATGATATTTTCCCAAGGGGAAAAGCTCTATTTATCTTTGCTCCTTTTTTAATTGTAATTATTTCATTCATAGGTTTTTTATATGCAAGCAATATTGTTATAAGGTATTTAAAGGACTACGGACTTTCACTTTTTTTAATTTCCATTTTGTATTTTGCCGCTTTATACTATGGAACATTCCATATAATTAATATATTAAGTCATGTAACCCCTGTGTTTTCCCTTAAAAAAGAGGAGATCTCCATACTCTCACTTTCATCCGTAATTTTTTCTCCCTATTTTTTGTATCTTTTCAAAAAGGAGTATTTGGATAAAGATAAAAAAATGTTTATTCTCTTCCTCTCTTATATGACAGGCTTTTTTTCCATTCTTTTTTTCGGTTTATATTTTTATAAAGAAAAAACAATAAATTTTGATACTTTTAGAGTAAATTTTTCTTTTATACTAATTCTTGTTTTTATTATACTGGCGGCTTCTCTCTTTTCCCTTTTAACATCAAAATTGAAAAGAGAGGAGGTATTGACACTTTCCATTGGAATACTTGCTGTTAGCGGAGGAATAGCAACACTTTCGGATATAAGCATAATAACCGTTGCGGCCATTCTTTCTTTTCTTTATGTAAATATGCCGTACAGAATAAAGGAGTACAAGCTGATTCCCCATTTGATTCTTCTGGAAAAACCTGTGTATATAATGCTTCTTTTTTTAATACCACTATTTTTCTTTGATGTGAGTGATAGAAGAATCTTTTATATAACCTTAATTTTTATTTTCATAAGGCTTATTTTTAAGATTATCGGATGGAAATTTTTAATGTTAATTAAAAAAGAGATTCCTCTGAATTTTTACCTTCCCTTTGGTCCTCTTCCCTTTGCAATCGGAATATCTTACTTTTTCATAGTTGGGCAGAGAGCACTGTTAATTTTAAATGTACTGATTCTTTCACAAATTATCTCTGACCTTGTTTCAGCTACGGTTTTCTCTTTAAAAATTAGAGGAGAAAAAGACATATGATAGTTTCAATAATTCTTATCCTATTTTACCTCCTCGTAAGACAGATATCTTTTCAAAATATTTTACCTCCCTCCGGAGAATTAACTTTTTTGCTCGGGCTTATTCTGGTAGTGTCTTATATAGGGGGGAAGCTAACTTTAAAGGCAAAAATTCCCATGATTACAGGGTACCTTTTGACAGGAATCTTGGTAGGCCCTTATATCTTAAACATAATTACTCAAAAAAATGTGGAAAGTCTGAGCCTTATAAATGAGATAGCTTTAACTATCATAGCTCTATCCGCAGGAGGAGAGCTTGAAATAGACAAATTATTTAAAAAAATAGGCTCACTTTCGGTAATAATTCTTTTTCAGGTTCTTATTGTTTTTTTAGGCGTCGGAGTTTTATTCTTTTTTCTTTTTAAAATTACCATTTTACCTTCAATACTAACACAGACCTCAATTTTACCCTTCTCTATTGCCTTTGCAATACTGATGGGAACAATAGCCACCGCAAAATCACCCTCAACAACAATTGCAATAATCATAGAAACAGGTTCCAGAGGAGCTTTGACAG
Source organism: Candidatus Aminicenantota bacterium (assembly GCA_027031485.1). Taxonomy (GTDB): domain Bacteria; phylum Acidobacteriota; class Aminicenantia; order JAMOAD01; family JAMOAD01; genus JALXDT01. Next base: position 30,741 of record JALVQI010000093.1, read on the forward strand.
ATACTGTGCTTGCCATTACTGTTATAAAGGATGTTGTAATTATTGTAATGTTTACTTTATCAATGGCTCTTGCATCAACAATATCCGTAGGAAAAGGGGGACTTAATATTTCCATTTTAAATGAATTGTTTTTAGAGATATTAATAGCTGTTCTAATAGGACTTTTTATCGGTTTATTGTTAGCTTTTTACTATCTTTACATCAATAAATATAATATTTTGTTTTTAATTGCTTTGAGTTTTTTGATTTCAGCCTTTTATTTTCAGTTTCACTTTCATTTTCTTTTAAGCTGTATGGTAGCCGGAGCCTTTGCAACAAATGTTTTTAAAAAAATAAGGGAAAGTTTTCATTCATCAATAAAACAGGCATCCCTTCCGATATTTATTATATTTTTTACAATAACAGGAGCTGATCTGAATCTTTCCATCTTCAAAAAATATTGGATTTTCGCTTTGATATATGTAATAGCAAGAGCCGGGACAACTTTCCTCGGAACATATTTAGGGGCCTATTTAAAAAATGAAAGTTTTAAAATCAAATATTTAAGCTGGCTCGGATTTTTGGGGCAGGCAGGTTTAACCATCGGATTTTTAAATATAATTGAGAAACAATTCCCCTCCGGAGGCTATATAATAAAAGATATTGCACTGGGGGGAATAATTTTAAATCAAATTTTCGGGCCCATAGGATTCAAGTGGGCTCTTGAAAAAGCAGGAGAAGTTAAGGAAAAATTTATAGCAAAAATTTAGTGTTTCTTAACAATCAGAAAGATTACTTTCAAACTTATCCCATATTCTTCAAATCAACCTCTATTTATGTTATATTTTAATAGTTAAGGAGGAGCAGATGAGTTTAAATGATAAAATAATAAGCATAGGTTTTAATAATTATATTATGACGGAGAAAATATCAGCCATTACATCAACAAACACAACGCCTATTAAAAAAGCGATAAAACTTGCAAGAGAAGAAAAAAGATTAATAGATGCCTCTATGGGGAAAAAGGTGAAAACAGCTATCTTTCTTGATTCGGGATTCATTGTTTTATCCGCCCTTGCACCTCAGACCCTTTACCAGAGACTTGCGGGAGAGGAATGAAAAAAAATATTATATTCACATTGACAGGACCATCTGGTGCTGGAAAGTCCACTCTGATAAAAGGAATAAAGCAAAAGTTTGATGTTAATTTTTCAATCTCCCATACGACAAGAGCTCCGAGAGAGGGAGAGAAAGAGGGAGTGGACTATTTTTTCATCAGCGATGAAACATTTGATAAAATGCTCAAAGAAGGGGATTTTCTTGAATGGACGGAAGTTTATGGAAATAGATATGGTACATCAAAGAGGGAGATAGAAAAACTTCTGAAAAAAGGAAAGGATATTGTATTGGACCTTGACCTCAAAGGAGCTTTGAGAGTAAAGGATTTTTTCAAAGATGCAATTGTGATTTTCATAGGAACAGAGAATCTAAAAGAATTAAAAAACAGGTTGAAAAAGAGAGGGGAGAGAGATTTTGAATTGAGATTATCATCCGCAAAGGAGGCTGTTGAAAAACTTGAGAATTTTGATTATTTGATCATTAACAAAAAAATCGAAGAATCCTTAATGAAACTTGAATCAATTTTTATTGCAGAGCATTTGAAAATAAGAAACCTTTACCTTAATAAATACAAAGAGGATTTTTTAAAATGAAAAAAGTTCTTTTGGGAGTTAGTGCATCCATATCAGCATACAAAGCTGTGGAAATAGTAAGACTTCTTAAAAAAAGAGGCTATAAAGTAAAGGTATTAATGACTGAGGATGCAACAAAATTCGTATCTCCGCTGACTTTTGAAGTGGTCTCCGAAGAGGCTGTAATTGTTGATCAGTTTAAAGATGCGGATAATAAGAAGGTGGAACATATAAGGCTTGCAAGGGAATATGACCTTTTGCTTATTGCACCGGCTTCCCTTGATTTGATAGGAAAGCTCTCCTGCGGGATTGCGGATTCTTTTTTAGCCCTTATTTTTTATGCTTTTGAGAAAAAAGTGCTTATATCTCCCGCAATGAACAGCTCAATGTACAATCATCCTGTAAATCAAAAAAATATAGAATATTTGAAGAGCATAAGAGTTGATTTCATAGAGCCTGATTCAGGTTCACTTGCCTGCGGAGAGGAGGGGATAGGGAGACTGCCTTCTCCCGAATACATTGTGGAAAGAGTTGAAGCTGAGCTTACAGATAAAATCTTGAAAGATAAGAAAATTCTTATTACAGGTGGTCCTACAAGAGAGAAATTTGATGATTTCAGATTTTTATCAAATCCCTCCTCGGGAAAAACCGGTCTGTTTTTGGCGGAAAAAGCAAGAAATTTCGGAGCAAAAGTTACTCTGATATCAGGGAAAACAGCTTTGAAAAGACCGTGGGGGGTTGAGTATGTTGAAATTGAAAGTGCCCGGGATATGGAAAGAGAGGTAAAAAAAAGGATAAAAGATATTGATATCCTTATTATGAGCGCTGCTGTCGCTGATTTCAGGCCAGAAATTTATAAAAAAGGGAAGATAAAAAAGGAAAAAATCAAAGATACATATGATTTAAAACTTGTGAAAAATCCGGATATTTTAAAGGAAGTTTCAAAAGCAAAAAAGGAAGGGCAGATTTTCGTCGGTTTTTCAGCCCAAGAGGACCTTAATATGGATGAAGCAAAGAAAAAGCTCAAAGAGAAAAAGCTTGATCTTATAGTATTAAATAAAATTTCCGATAAAAGAGGCGGTTTTGAATCCGATGAAAATAAGGTTATCATAATATCAAAGGATGAAGATATTGAAAAAACAAGGTTTTTAAGCAAGGAAGAGATAGCGGAAAAGATTTTAAAATTCATATATGAAAAATGGGTAAAAAAAGAAAGGTAGAGCAACTCTTTTTTCTAAAAGAGATAGGAGTTAACTTTTTGTCTCCCGAGGAAGCGGAGAAAATAAGAAGGGAACTTCTGATAAAACCAGCAAACAGAGAAAAAGGGGAAGAAACACAGAAAAGAGATAAAATTTCTCCATCCAAAGAAAAATTTTTAAAAGAGATTGAGGAGGAGGTTGCCTCTTGTAAAAGATGTGAGCTTTATAAAAATAGAAAAAACTATGTTTTCGGAGAAGGAAATATAAATGCTGATATAATGTTTGTGGGTGAGGCTCCGGGAGAGGAGGAAGATAATCAGGGCAGACCATTTGTAGGTAAGGCGGGGAAAAAACTTACCGAGATGATTGAAGCCATGGGTTATAAAAGAGAGGATGTTTTCATAGGAAATATCGTAAAATGCAGGCCTCCGGGTAATGCCACACCCACACCGGCTATAAGAAGAACCTGTTTTCCCTATCTTCAAAAACAAATTGCAATAATAAGGCCAAAAGTTTTAATAGCTTTGGGAAATGTCGCAGCTCAAACATTACTTGATACAAAGGAGACTATAACAAGGCTAAGGGGGAAATTCGGCGAATATCAGGGGATTCCTGTTATGCCGACATTTCATCCTTCATATGTTATTAGAAATTACACGATCCCGGTGAGAAAAGCTGTATGGGAAGATCTTAAAAAGGTTTTAAATCTGCTTAATGAGAATAGCTGATGTCCTGATAAATATTCCTGTTTACAAAAGTTATGCTTATATCACTGATGACGAAGATATAGTTTTAAGAAGAGTGAAGATTCCCTTTGGTAGCAGAAGTGCTCGGGGTTTTGTCTCAAACTTGAGGGATTTTCAAAAAGCTTCATACAAATACAAAAAAATATATGAGATTTTGGATAAAAAAAACTTTATCAGTCAGGAGCATTTTAATTTTTTAGTGAAACTTTCGGATAATTTTTTACTTCCCATGGGAAAAGTTTTATTTTTATCATTACCTCCGTTTTATGATTTTAAAGAAAAGATTGTTTTTTACAGCGGAGAAGATAAAAAAGGCGATATTTTTTTAAATATAGGTGAGTTTGATTTTCCCGGGATTATCTCTGAAGCTGAAAAAGATGTTTCAGAGGGAAAGGATGTCAGATTTGTTTTTTCAGACTATTTCACACAGGAGCAATTTCTTGGAACAGTTTCAAAAATTTCGAATTTGTCTTTCTTAAAATTCGGAGATAGCAGAAAATCCGGAAAAGTGTGGGAGAGTTTTTTCAGAGGAGAAGGTAGTGCGGTTTCGGGGATTTTATATCCTCTTTTTCTTCCGAAGAGAAGAGAAACTGTAATTTATCTTATAGATGAAGGACCCCAGAAATTTTACCTTGATCATCCTTTCCCAATAGATCTTAGAGAGTTGTCCTTTTTTTCATACAGAGAACAAAACCATTCCCTTAAAATATTTTCTCTCTCCCCTTCACTAAAGACATATGATTTTGTCCGTAAGGAAATGGGTAAAATCAAGAGCAATGAAATATCAAAAAAAAGAATACTCATTGCCCCCCTCAAAAGAAACACTCTTACAAAGGAGCTTAAGGCAAAGGTTAAAGAGAAAGAAAAGAAAGTTCTTTTTTTAATAAACAGGAATGCAAAGAAAAGATTTTTATACTGTCCCAGATGCAGAACAGTTTCAACCTGTCCTGACGATGGTGCGACTCTTCTTTTCAATGAGGAAACTGAGAAGGTGTTTTGTCCTGTCTGCAAAAAAGAGTTTGATTATCCCTACAAATGTCAGATATGCGGAACAAAGGTTGCAATCATCGGAGGTGTGGGAATATCTTCACTGGAAAGAAATTTAAGAAAAAGTTTTGAAAACTCATCATTTGCAAAATATTCAAGAAAAGAGGTATCAAAAAGCAAAAAGGAAAAGGCTCTGATAGATTCTTTTTTAAAGGGTGAAAAGGATTTTCTCCTGGGTACTGAAATATCCATTAAACCCTTTACGATAAAAAATTTAAATCTGATTATTTATTTTTTCCCCGAACTTGATTTGGGAACGGAAAATCCCGAACTCACGGAAAAGATTTTCTATAATCTTTCGGCTCTTTCATCAATGTTATCTTCAGAGGGAGAGCTCATAATAAAAAGTAAGATTCCGGATTTTTATGCGATAGAGGAATTTCTGAAAGGAGATTACAAAAGTTTTATTGAAAAAGAGAGTAAGATAAGAAAAGATTTAAAATATTTTCCATTTTCAAATTTCATAATTATAGGAGTTTCCTCAAAAACAAAGGATTCTTCTCTGAAAAGGATAAAAAAATACAGAAAAATCCTGAAGGGAAATATTGAGGAAATTTACGGTCCCTTTTATAAAAAGAGACCGGACGGAGAAAATGTATTTTATCTTGTTTTAAAGGGAAAAGAACTTGACCCTTTAAAAAATATCATTGTTGAAAAAATTTTCCCTCTTTCCGACACTTCCACATCATTCTTTATTAACCGTTTTATTTGATTTTTCCAGAATTTTTTCCACTTTTTTAACAGTATCCATTGCATCCTTGCAGTATGCGTCCGCTCCTATTTCCCTTGAAAAAGAGGGAGAAACCGCAGCTCCGCCGATAAAGACCTTTGTATCAGGGATAATTTTGTTTTTTAAGGAAATAACAACTCCCATCTCTTCCATAGTGGTTGTCATCAAAGCTGAAAGGCCTATGAATTCCGCTTTTTCTTTTAGTGCTGTTTCCACAATCTCTTCCGAGGGAACATTTTTCCCTAAATCTATTACATCATATCCATAATTTCTTAGAACAAGAGAAACAATATTTTTTCCGATATCATGAAGGTCACCTTTGACCGTTGCAATTACAATCTTTGCTTTCTTTTTTGCCTTTCCCTCCACTTTTAAATTCTTTTCAATTATTTCCGAAGCACTCTCCATTGCTTCGGCTGATAAAATCAGCTGGGGCAAAAAGTATATCTTTTGTTCATAAAGCTCCCCAACTTTTTTTAAGGCAGGGGAGAGGATTTTCTCTAAAACATCAAGGGGAGCCCATCCATCTTCAATTAGCTCTTCAGTTAATTTTTTTGTCTCTTCCTTTTCTCCTTCTATTACAGCCTGAAAAAGCCTATCCTCCTTTGTCTTCCCGCGTTTTTCATCATTTTCATCTTTATCCTCAACATTAATTTCCATACCTCTGTAATAGTTGACATAGTTTACAAGCCCCTTGTCCCTTCCTGTGATGGCATCGGACGCTCTTATCGTATTTAATATTTCTGTTTCAAGAGGATTAAGAATAGCTGAATCAAGACCACTGAATATTGCATTTGCAAGAAAAGTTCTGTTCAAAACAGCCCTTGCCGGAAGGCCGAAGGAAAAATTGGAAAGTCCGATAACAGTGTTAAGCTCCCTCTCTTTTATTTTTTTAATGGCTTTTATTGTCTCCTCTCCGTTTTTCTGAGATGTTGAAATTGTAAGAACAATTGGATCAACCAAAATATCCTCCTCTGTAAGACCATAATCAAGGGCTTTTTTATATAAAAACTCTATTATTTTCACTCTGTCTTCCGCCTTTTCGGGTATTCCGTTTTCATCTAATGCCAAAAGAATAGCTCCGGCTCCGTATTTTTTTGTCAGAGGAAAAAGATTTTCAAAGGAGGCAGGATCTCCGGTAATGGAATTTATAAATGACTTACCGCTATAAACTTTTAAAGCCGCTTCTATTGACTCTTTTTTATTGTTATCTATGAGAAGAGGTAATTTTGTCACCTGTTGAATTTGTTTTATCGCATCCGCATAAAACAGTGGTTTTTTATCGCCTGTTCTTCCGAAATTAATATCAAGGGCATGGGCTCCCGCCTCTTCCTGCTTTCTTGCCAGCCTTCTTACAATTTCAAGCTTTCCCTCCTTCAATTCTTTTAAAAGTTTCTTTTTCCCGAAAGGATTTATATTTTCCCCTATTATCTTAAAGGGAAGATCGGAACCCGCTTCAAAAATGGAGTTTCTGCTTGTGATTATTGTTATATTTTCTTTCCTTTTCTTAATTTTCTCAGGCTTTTTCCCCTTATATTTATCGGCTATCCTTTTAATGTGCTCAGGAGTTGTGCCGCAACAGCCCCCCACTATGTTAACTCCGTTTTCATAAAAAAAATCCACATATTTTATGTACTCATCAGGGCTCATAGGAAATACCACTTTCCCATCAATTTTTTCGGGAATACCTGCATTTGCATAAACGATCATAGGCTTTTTCCAGTATTTTCTAATTTCTCTCACAAAATTAGCAAACTCCTTCGGATGTCCTCCGCAGTTTATACCGAAAATATCCGCTTCCGTTGAATTGAAAGTTGCGGCTGCAATTGAGGGTGAGGAGCCTGTCAAGGTCAATCCCCCTTCAAGAGGATAGGAGACGGAAACCGCAACAGGTATTGAGCTTGCCTCCTTTGCCGCTCTTAATGCAATCTTTGCCTCCGCTATGTCTATTTGTGTTTCTATTAAGATAAGATCAACTCCTCCATCACTCAGAGCTTTTATCTGTTCATAATATGTTTTAAAAACAGTATCCTCATCCAATTCTCCGAGAGGGGAGATTAATTTCCCTAAGGGTCCCACGGAGCCAGCGATAAAAATATCCCGTCCCGATTCTCTCATAGCCTCCCTTGCGATTTCAACAGCTGCCATATTAAGCTCTCTTATCCTGTCTCCCAGACCGTATTCATCAAGCTTAAGCCTGTTTCCTCCGAATGTATTTGTCTCTATTATATCAGCGCCAGCTTCTATGTAACTTTTATGTATTTCCTTGATTAAATCTCTCTTTTCAATATTTAATAATTCTGGACATCCGAAATCAGCCGAGCCCAATCTTTTCATAATTTCTGTTCCCATTGCTCCGTCAAGGATCAAAACTCTTTTTTTTATTTCATCCAAAATCTTCATTTTTCCACTCCTATTATTGCGGTTATTGTTTTTTGAGGCAAGAGAAGGTTTGTGTCCGTTATACTTACCCCTATTTTTTCAAGGGAAAGCTCTTTGAAAAGTTCTTTCTGAAAGGAGATATGAAGATCACCGTATCCCGGGCTAAATCTTTTTGTCAGAGAATACTTATTCTGCCTCGCTTCAATATCAAAAAAATGATTTATTGAGTTTGCGGCACCTTCCACAGCTTCACTTCCCACTGCATCATAGATCAAAGCTTCATTAAATACTCTCCTTTCTTTCAATTCCTTTATCTTATTATCAATAAACCAGCCGATTGTAACCCCGAAAAATATGGCTGCGAAAGAATCTGACAATAGTTTTACAATATCTTTGCTTGTGATTTTGAGATCAGTGTTTTTAAAGAAAATTGTATCCTCTTCCACCTTTGAAACTTTCCTTACAATATAAACGGCAGCCGCCAAGGCATTCTCCTGCGTCTCCTTTAAAATAAAATCTATTTTCCCGGCAAAAGAGGGAGAAACTTTTGTTTTATCCCTTTTATAACCTAAAAGGGAAAGAACATCCTTTTTGTTAATCATATAAGATATTCTTTCCTTAACTATAATTCTGTCAAAAATCATGGTCTTTAATTATACTATCCGAAAAGGAAAAAAAAAAGATTATTCCTGTTCTTTCGTCTTTTGAAAAAGCGGTTTGAATATTTTTGAGATGGGGAAAAATGGTTGGGATTAAAATTATCCCTTTCGTAAAGATTTTTTTAATGGAGGGAGATTTCTTGTAAATTAAAAAATTTACAGGTATTATAAAAGTGGGAAAGGTTGTGCGTTATAAAAAGCTTTTTTTTGTTGTTTTAATTGTACTCTTTACAGAGCCAGGAGGTAAGGAAA
>JALVQI010000094.1 GCA_027031485.1 Candidatus Aminicenantota bacterium
CTTCCTCCTGTATGTCCTCTGCCCCGGCATTTATTGCTACTTCCATGAGTTTTTCTTCATCAATTTTATCCTTTTCGAAAACCAGAAATCCTTTTCTATGAAACATCCATGCCACACATCCGGATTCGCCCAAATTACCACCATGTTTGGAGAAAATATGCCTTATCTCTGCCACGGTTCTATTCCTGTTATCAGTGACAGCTTCTATGTAAACAGCAACTCCCCCCGGACCATAACCTTCATATTTTACCTCTTCATAGTTAGCTCCCTCAATTTCTCCTGTTCCTCTTTTAATAGCTTTTTCAATATTATCCTTTGGCATATTGGCCGCTTTAGCATCTTGAATGGCTTTTCTTAATCTCGCATTCTTTTCAGGATCTCCCCCACCCTCTCTCGCTGCTATCTGGAGCTCTCTAATAAGTCTTGTGAAAATCTTACCTCTTTTAGCATCCACAGCAGCCTTTTTATGTTTTATGGAATGCCATTTTGAATGTCCGGACATAATATCCTCCTTTAGTTTTTTTGATAAAAAATTTTAACACATAGTTTTCCATCTTTCAAATTAAATTTTATTTAAGCAATCTAATAAAACATCAGGGAGAGTAAAACTCCCCCTGATTATATTAATTTTCTTTCTTTTTCTTTTCCTCTATTGAGGCCTGAGCTGCTGCAAGCCTTGCAACCGGGACTCTGTAAGGCGAACAGCTTACATAGTTAAATCCTGTCCTATGACAGAATTTAACTGAAGAAGGTTCTCCTCCGTGCTCTCCGCAAATACCTATTTTAAGATTAGGATTTGTACTTCTACCTTTGTTAACACCGATTTTAATTAATTCTCCCAAACCTTTTTGATCTATTGCAACAAAAGGATCAACAGTGTAAATTCCCTTTTCAATATATTCAGGTAAGAATTTACCCGCATCATCTCTTGAAAGTCCGAATGTTGTCTGGGTCAAATCATTTGTTCCGAAAGAGAAAAACTGAGCTGTTTGAGCTATCTCATCCGCAGTTAAAGCCGCTCTCGGAAGCTCTATCATTGTCCCGATTAAATAATCAACCTTTTCTCCCTTTTCTTTAAATACTTCATTTGCGGTTTTGACTATAACCTCTTTCTGAAGTTCAAGTTCCTTATGATGTCCTACAAGGGGAACCATAATTTCGGGTTCTACTTCAATTCCCTCTTTTTTAACTTCTATTGCAGCTTCAAGTATTGCCCTTGTTTGCATCTCTGTGATTTCGGGATAGCTAATTCCAAGTCTGCAACCTCTATGTCCCAACATAGGGTTCATCTCTTTTAATGACTCAACTTTATTTTTTAAACTTTCATATGAGATTCCCATTTCTTCGGCAAGTTCTTTTATTTCCTCATCCGTATGGGGTAAAAACTCATGTAAAGGCGGATCAAGAAGCCTTATTGTGACAGGAAAGCCTGCCATTTCTTTAAAAATACCTATGAAATCCTCTCTCTGCATCGGTAAAATCTTTGCAAGAGCTTTTTTTCTTCCTTCAAGATCCTCGGCTAAAATCATTTCCCTTACTGCTTGAATTCTCTCTCCCTCAAAAAACATATGTTCTGTTCTGCAAAGACCTATCCCCTCTGCTCCGAACTTTCTTGCCACAGCACTATCTTTGGGTGTGTCCGCATTTGTTCTAACGCCCAATTTTCTGAATTCATCCGCCCATTTCATTAGCTTTGCATACTTTTGATAAACAGGAGCATTTTCGGGCTTTAATGTCCCTTCAATTAAAACCTGAACCACTTCGGATGGTATTACTTTAAGCTGTCCTTTTATAACCTCTCCCGTATTTCCATCTATAGAAATCCAATCCCCCTCTTTTATTACTGTATCTTTAGCCCTCATTTCCCTCTTTTCATAATCTATATCAAGAGCACCGCAGCCGACAATACAAGTTTTTCCCATTCCTCTTGCAACAACAGCTGCATGGGAAGTCATTCCCCCTCTTGCTGTTAAAATACCTTCCGCGGAATTCATTCCCTTAATATCTTCAGGAGATGTTTCTTCCCTTACCAGAATAACCTTTTCTCCTCTTGCAGCCCATTCTTCCGCATCTTCCGCGAAAAACACAACTTTGCCCGTTGCAGCTCCGGGACCCGCCGGAAGACCTTTTGCAAAAATTCTATTTTCAGATTTGGCTTTCTTTTTGTCTTCAGGGTCAAAAATAGGGTTCATTAATTGGGTTAAATGGTCACCTTCAATTCTTAAAATGGCTTCCTCTGGAGTTATTAATCCTTCGTCAACCATATCAATGGCAATATTAACAGCAGCAAAACCCGTTCTTTTCCCTGTTCTTGTCTGAAGCATCCAGAGTTTTCCTCTTTCTATTGTAAATTCAAGGTCCTGCATATCTCTGTAGTGTTTTTCAAGCTTCTTATAAACTTCCACAAGTTCTTTATAAGCTTCTGGCATATACTCTTCAAGAGATGGGTATTTGGTTTTTCTCTCCTCTTCACTGATACCATGTTCCTGTGCCCATTTTCTTGAATCTTCAAGAGTTATTGCCTGAGGTGTTCTTATCCCGGCAACAACATCCTCACCCTGAGCATTTATTAAGAACTCACCGAAGAATTTCTTTTTCCCTGTAGCCGGATCCCTTGTAAAAGCAACTCCTGTGGCACTATCATTACCCATGTTCCCATAGACCATGGCAACAACATTTACGGCCGTACCCCAATCATCGGGAATATGGTGCATTCTTCTGTAAGCGATGGCTCTTTCATTATCCCATGACTCAAATACCGCATTTATCGCCATCCATAGCTGTTTGTAAGGATCCTGAGGAAAATCCTCTCCCTTTTCCTCTCTTACAAACTTTTTATATCTTTCAACAAGCTCTTTTAAATCTTCCGCTGAAAGATCCGTATCATACTTTGCCCCTTTCTCTTTTTTTAATTCGTCCAATATATGTTCAAACTTTGAAGAATCTATCCCCATTACAACATTACCAAACATCTGTATAAATCTTCTATAGCTATCCCAGGCAAATCTTGGATTATTCGTTAATTTGGCCAATCCTTCCACCGTTTTATCATTTATTCCTAAATTTAAAACTGTGTCCATCATACCGGGCATTGAAACCCTTGCTCCCGATCTCACGGAAACCAACAAAGGATTTTCAGGATCTCCGAATTTTTTGTTAACCATTTCCTCAACTTTCTTTAGAGCATCCAAAACCTGCTCTTCAAGTCCTTCGGGATAAGACTTGTTTTTGTAATAATAGGTGCAAACCTCTGTAGAGATTGTGAATCCCGGGGGAACAGGTATGCCAAGACTTGCCATTTCAGCTAAATTTGCTCCTTTACCTCCTAAAAGATTCTTCATTTTTGCATTTCCTTCCGCACTCCCTCCTCCAAAAAGGTACACGTATTTACTCATCATTAAACCTCCGAATATATATTTTTAATCCTTGATTTTATAATATTTGTGAAATCGGATAAAGAAAAAGGTTTTTTTAAAACAGGAATTTTATGAATATTAGAGATGTTAATTAATTCCTTATCCTGAGGATTCGCTGTTACAAAAACCAATCTATTTTCTACACCTTTGTTTTTTAATTTTCTAAAAACATCCAGACCGGAAAAATGTGACAAATTCACATCTGACACTATCAGATCAAAATCCTCTTTATCAATAAGATTGATTGCCTCCTCCCGGGAAAAGGCACTTTTCAGATTTGAGAAACCTTCCATACTCAGGATTTCATCCATAAGTTCAACCAGTGATTCTTCATCATCAATTATTAATATTTTTGCCTCTTCTATCTTTTTTCCTTTTTTTCCCTCTGTTTCTTTTACTATTTCAGCTGAAAAAGACAATTTTACCTCAGTCCCTTCCTCTTTTTTACTTATTATTTCAAGACTACCCCCGTAAGTGTGAATAAAGCCATGAACAAAATTAAGCCCGAGTCCGGGATAATTTTTCTTTGTCGTATAAAAAGGCTCCGTTACTTTATCAATTTTATCTTCTTCTATCCCTATGCCATTATCCTTTATTCTTATAAAAAACTGGTAATCTTTATAATCTGTAAAAATTTCTATAATTTTTGTCTCTTTATCTGACTCTCTTGTCGCATCAATCGCATTGGCAAGAAGATTAGAAACAACATCTCTCAGATGTATTTTGTTAAAATAAATTTTCGGAATTTCTTTATTAAAATATTTTTTAATTGTTATATTATAACCTTTTGTTCTATATTCAAGAAGCCTGATGGTTTCTTCAATCGTTTCATTAACATCTATAATTTCTTTCTTATCCTTAAGAAGTGAAAAGTATTCGAGAATATTGTTTAAAAGATTAATTGCTTCTTCCGTATTTCTATTGATTTTTTCTATTTTTTCCAATTCTTTCCCCTGAAGGCTATTCAATAGCATTTCCGAGTATCCAAGGATCGGTGTCATTTTATTGTTTATTTTGTGAATAATACTTTTTAACACATATTTATGCAGATGATTTTCCTCTACTTCTTTTAAAAGCTCTGTGGTTTTTTTCTTTTGTTGTGAAAGATTTTTTATTTCAGAAATTAAAATTAATCTTTTTTCAATTTCCTTTTTCAAAAGCTTCTGGACTTTATGGTTTTGAAAGGATTGAGCCACAATCCCCGCACTAATTGTAAGGTTTTTTAATATTTCATAATTAAATTCCCCTTTAAAAAAAATAATCGATATGATTCCAAATGAATGGGTGCCAAAGAATACAGGTATTGCGGTGATAATCTTATCCTCAAAACTTTTTATTTGAAGTTCTCTCAGTGTAAAAGCTTTTTGATAAATTGGAGATTTTTTCATTTCGTACTCATAGCTAACATTCTTTACTCCGTCGAGTTTATATGCTATGAATTTGTTGCTTTTATCATCCCAATATATAAATTTAAATTCTTCACACGCATTTTTAAGGATGGTCTTCAGATGAAGTAAAAGTTTATTTATTATAAAATCCGGGTCACTTTCCCAGCTTAATGTTGATACCAGCCTTGTATTTGCCATTAATTTTTTTCTTTCACCAAACAATTTCCTTTTTAAAGTTTTTATCTCATCTTCCTCTATTATTTGTTTTACCTCTTCCTCAAAAAGAGCATAGCTTATTTTTTCAATTTGAGATTTAATTTGCTGTAATTCATCCTTAAAGAAAGGAGTTTCTGCCATTAATATTTTTATCTCTTCTTTGAATTCATCTTTGAATAATTCAAGTTCACTCACATCAAAATTAAAAATTTCTTTTATTTTGTCCCTTATATTTATAAAATCTTTGTTCTCTTTTTCTTTTTTTAGCAGTATTTTGGAAAAATGGTTAGCAATATATGCAATTTTGGCTATCTCCGTTTGCTGTTTTAATTCCACATTATTGTTAATTGCTTCATAAAACTCTATAGGCAGATTCCATTCACTTACAATCCATTTACCCACTTCAACAGAGTCCATCCCGAATTTATTTTTCTCCTCTAACAAAATTTCTTCTTCGTCTTTCTCCGGATTAATGTCATAATTACTTCCAAAGTTAACTATTAAAATCAATTCACCAATTTTTAGCATCAATCCGATTGTCAAAAATTTTTCAGGTGAGCCGACTCCATTAACCTTTGAAAATGTTTTGCTAAAGACCGCTGAAATTAATGATCTTTTTATATAATAATCATATATATCCTTATTAATTCCATCACTCTTCTTTAGCTTTGCTATCATATTTGAGATTGAGAGCCTGAGTGCCAGGTTTTTTACGGTTTCAACACCCAACAGATTAATGGCATGGGTAATTGATGAAATTTCACTGATAAAGCCATAATATGGTGAATTTGCGATTTTAAGAATCTCTGAAGATATTCCGGGGTCTTTTTCTATTATTTTAGGAAGTTCAATTATCGCTTCCGAGGGAGTTTTTTTGTCAAGTTCAAAGATTTTTATAATCGTATCAGATAAAGGTGGTAATTTTTTCAAAATAATCTTTTCCGGCATTTAAAAATTATATGATAAATACACTTTTCTTTCAAGGGAACGAGACGCGTTGAAGTTACAATTAAAAAATGACACATATTGTTACAATAAATTATGTCACATATATGAGAGAGTAAGAAAAGGAGACCTTATTTTAGAGATTTGAACAATTTAATAGCTTTGAGCTATTTTTAAAGTCAATGGGATTAAGCCATTAGTATTTTATTAAAATTAAAATGAAAAATTAATTGCAAATTATTAGTTATACTTTTCAGAGAACAGTTCAGGATTCAAAGCCATATGGTTCTATCGCGTATGTGTCTTTTTAGCTTATTTTTAAGATTTTTAAAATAAAATGGGACACTATTATAAAATTATCATATTAAGGGTAAGTCATGCTTTTTCAGATGAGTAAAATTAGCTCTACCCTTCCTTTGTCCCACCCACTGTTAATTTACTTATTTTAATTGTAGGAATCCCAACTCCAACGGGAACCGATTGACCGTCTTTGCCGCAGGTCCATTTACCGTCACTGAATTTCAGATCATTCCCTACCATTGATATTTTTGTGAGAATTTCAGGGCCATTTCCAATAAGGGTAACTCCCTTTATTGGCTTTGTAATCTTTCCACTTTCTATTAAATAAGCTTCTGTGGCTTTAAATACAAAATCTCCGGAGCTTATATCAACCTCCCCTCCGCTGTAACTTTTAACATAAATTCCCTTCTTTGTACTTTTGATAATTTCTTCAGGGGAATATTTTCCCGAAGTCATATAGGTATTTGTCATTCTCGGAACAGGATAGTGTTCGTACGATTCTCTTCTCCCGTTACCTGTGGGTTCAGCTCTAAAATATCCGCTGGAAATTTTATCATGCATATAGCCCCTTAAAATTCCTTTTTCTATCAATACATTGGTTCCGGATGGATTCCCTTCATCATCTATATTTATACTTCCCCTTGAATTCTCTATCTGTCCGCTGTCAACAATTGTGCATTCTTCACAGGCTACCTTTTCCCCTATCCTGTCTGTAAAAGCCGATGTCTTTTTTCTGTTAAAATCTCCTTCAAGAGGATGTCCTATAGATTCGTGAAGAAGAACTCCGGAATCTCCGGATGCAAGCACTATCTCAAACTCTCCTGCGGGACTGTCCGATGCCTCAAGTTGAACAAGAGCCTGTCTTAATGCTTCTTCGGCAATTTTTTCGGGAGGGTTTTTGGCAAAGTAATCCACTCCCATTCTTCCTCCTCCTCCCTCATACCCCCTCACTCTGACTCCTTTTCTCTCTGCAATCACTTCGACATTGTATCTTAACAATGGCTGATAATCATAGACCAACAAACCATCAGAGTTTGCGATTATCTTTATTTTAAGAGAATCTCCGTAAAAAGCACTGATTTTAATTATATTATCTTCCCCCTTAATTTTGTTAAATCCTCTCTGTAAAAGTTCTGTCTTAGTTTTCGGTCTAATCCCCGAGATAACATCCTGCGGATAAAACCTTTTCCGGATTTTATTATGGCTTAAATGAAAAGGAAATGATTCACTCCTGAACTTTACGATTGAAGCTGATGTATCGGCTATTTTGAGAAGATCATTTATTTCAAATGATTCTGTATAGGAATATCCAATTTTTTCTCCTGAAATAACCCTAACTCCGGCACCTCTCTTTATTGAGATAGAGGGTTCCTTCAGATCTCCGTCTTCTAACTTTAAAAATGAATTTATGCTGTATTCAAGATAGAGTTCGGAAAATGAGCTCCTGTTTATTAAGGCCTTTTTTACTATTTTTTCAATATCCGATTCGGATATTTCAAAAATTTCAAGTATTTCCTTGTTCAAATTATTCCTCCTTAAAGTGTTAGTTCCCTTTAAAAATGGAAAGATTGAGAGAAAAGAAATCGTTTTTAAAAAATCCCTTCTGTCCATTTCCCTTCAACTAAATAAAATTCATACCACATATGAAACAAAAGAAGTGACCAGAGTATATGACTATGATTCTCCTTTCCTTCTATATGTTCTCTTTTGAGGCGCTCAACCTCCTCAGGATTAAAAAAGCCGATCTTTTCCATATTCTCTTTTGAGAGAAAATCGTATAAAAGGGGTTTTAGCTCATTTTTCAACCAATTCTTAATTGGAATTGAAAAACCCTGCTTCTCTCTGTATACAATCTCCTTAGGAAGCATCCTTTCAGCATTTTTTTTGAAAATGTATTTTGTAGTTAGACCTTTTAGTTTATATTTACCGGGAATTTTAAAAGCAAGCTCCACTAAATTGTGATCAAGAATCGGAACCCTTGCTTCAAGGGATGTAGCCATGCTCATCCTATCAACTTTTACCAGAATATTATCAACAAGATATGTTTTAAAATCTATATATAGCTCTCCGTTGATCGAATCAAAATCTTTAGCTCTTTCAAAAACTTTTTTAAGAGGTTCTCTTTCATGAATCTCTCTTTCAAGATCTACCTCTTTTTGAAATTTTTCAGAAAAAAGCCTTTTCTTCTCTTCGAGAGTTAAAAATAGCATCCAGCGGAAATGCCTTAATGACGGAGATAAATCAAGTCCTCTGCTGTATCTTTTTATTCTGTTCACAAAGCCCTTTTTTTTAGGAGAAGGAGGGAAAAGAGAGGAGAGTAAACTTATTGATTGTTTTAACAGGGGAATTTTCCTTGAGAGATTCGAAATTTTTTGAGCTATATAATGTTCATAGCCTGCGAAAAGCTCGTCACCTCCATCACCAGAAAGAGAAACAGTGACTCTCTTCCTTGCAATCTTTGAAACAAGGTATGTTGGAAATATCGAAAAATCACCTATTGGATCATCAAGATGAAAAATTAGTTTTTTTATAAGTGAAATTGTATCAGGAGAAACCTTTTCAATATAGTGATCCGTTTTAAAAAGCTTGGCTACCTTTTGTGAAAAAGGTAGTTCATTGTAAGATTTTTCATCAAAACCGATTGAAAAAGTCAGAAGAGGATCCACCCCTATCTTCCTCATTTTTCCGACCACAGAGGATGAATCAACCCCTCCGGAAAGAAAAGCCCCCAACGGAACATCGCTTATAAGCCTTTCTTCAACAGATTTTTCAAGAATTCTGTCTATTTCATCAATGTACTCTTTTTCATCTGCTATAAACACTTTACTTTCAATTCTCCAGTATTCTTTTATTTTAATTTCTCCCTCTTCGTAAACAAGAAAGTGCGCAGGGGGTAATTTTCTGATATTTTTGAAAATTGACAGGGGGGCGGGGATATATTCAAGGGAAAGAAAAAGCTCAAGAGCCTGTGGGTCAACTTCCTTTCTTACTTCCGGATGTAAAAGTATTGTCTTTGGTTCTGAGCCAAAAACAAGTGTACCTGAATCCGTCAAAGTATAATAGAGGGGTTTAATCCCTACCCTATCTCTTACAAGAATTAATTTCCCTTTACTTTCGTCCCGAATGGCTATCGCATACATCCCGGATAGTTTTTCAACAAAGGAGATGCCATACTCTTCATAAAGATGAAGTATGACTTCTGTATCTGTCTTCGTATAAAATTCGTACTTATTCTCAAGCTCATCTCTGAATTTTTTAAAAGGATAAAACTCTCCATTGTAGACAATCACCTTTTTTCTATCTTTGGAGAAAATGGGCTGGCTTCCTGTGTTAAGATCAATTATATTAAGCCTTCTCATTCCTATCGCACAATTACCTTTCACATAAACGCCCTCTTCGTCAGGACCGCGGTGAATAATTAAGGAGAGCATTTTCCTGAGAAGTTTTTCTTCCGCTTCTTTATTTTTTTCTCTATATATAAAACCTGCTATTCCGCACATTTTTCAAAAATCGGTTTAAAGTACAAAGATACTCTTCTTCTGTCTTTGTTGTTTTTTGTTGTATAAAAAGGGATTGTAGAGGTAGTTGTTTTTATGTAGCCATAGTAATAAAAATAGCTTTTTGTTTTAAGATATGCTTTTATGTTATAAAGAAAAATATCCTTTCTTTCATTGGGTTTTAATTTGATTTTTTTCTTTCTTCCTCCGATTCTTATCGTTATAAGATTGTCTTCCGGAAAAGGGTTATTCAGTAATTCCAGCTTCAGGATTTTGCATTTTTCCCGAGTTTCCAAAACAAACTCAATTTTCCCGCTTTCATAGATCCAGATTCCTCTATCCTCCCGGATTGCATTGAAATTATTGTTCAAAATGAAAATATTTGAATTAACCAATCTCTTTCTATATGTATGAGGATTAATATTTGTCGGGATTGAAAGAATCTGTGTTATCTCAGGAGGAAACAATTTTACCAAACCCGATTTACTTAGTTCACCCGTATATCCGGAATAAAAGATGGGATCAAAAAAGGCAGGTGCAAGAAACATAACAGGCAAAATAAAACCATAGATTATCTTTTTTAAATTGATATTTTTAGGGAAAAAGAAAAATAGTAGCGGATAAAAATTCAAAGAGTATCTGTTTCCCAAAGAACCTGCCCCTCCGAAGTAATTATCGGGAGCAAGGCCGGTATATATTAGGATTTCAACAAAGTAGGTCAATAAAAGGAGCCAGCCCTCAATACTCCGCTCTCTTCTCCACAGGAACAGAAGCATAAAAAAAATCCCGGGGAAAAGATAAATAAAAGCTCCGGTGTATCTTCCGATAAAAAAATAAATTAAATTTAAGAAAAATATTTTAGGTGTAATATAGTATCTTTCCCAGTAATTTGAAGCTGTCATCTTAATGCCCATATTATCAAAGGTATAATCTTTCTGTTCAAGAGGGAATTTGTAGTAAAAGGATTTTCTTTCTCCTCCCATAAAATTCCAATCGCCTGTCATGGAATAGAGAAACCCAAAAAGTAATATGGCTGGCAGAATATAGGAAAGAGAAAAAAGAATAGAACTTTTTAAACTTCTTTTCTTAAATAACAGAAGAAAAAGGAGGGGAATGGTAAGAGCTATATTCGGAGGTTTTGAAAATGTGGCAACTCCTAAAAGGAAAGCTGATATCAAAACAGGTAAAACCTCATTACTTCCCCTATGGTAAAAAAATATCAAGTAGGCTAAGAAAACCGTGGCAAAGTTGAAGAAGTCAGCAGTTATCCAGAAAAAGTATATCCATGCAATGCTCCCGAAAATAAAGAAAAATATATAGAAAAAGCCTGTATTTTTACCAAATTCCCTTTCCGAAACTTTGAATCCGTAAAAAAGAATGAGAAAAAGCAGAATAGAGTGAAAGATAAAAAAACCATTTGTTTTGAAAATTCTATAGAAAGGAGCTGCAAAGAGGGGATATATAAAGGATTTTGAAAAATAGAGAGAACCATCCTTACTCTTCTTTAAGAAAAGTCCCTGAGGGGTTCCAAAATCTCTTTTTATTCTATAAATATCTTCTTTTGTATATTTGAGATCAAAATCATAAGCAATACTCTGGGTTATGGAAAAATAAGAAGCTTCATCACTAAAAAACCCCCCTCTTTGTCTTACAACAATATTTACGGAAATAGCGTACGAAAAAAAAAGCAGCCAGATTAGAAAAACAAGTTTTAGATGAAGATTTAGCTTTTTGCTATCTTCCAAATTTTATTTAAACGACTTTACAGCTTCTTCTTCGTCGTCAAAAATATTTTTTTCAAAGGTTGTTATTAATTTTGAAATAACAAGAAGATCTTTTATTTTTTCTGATATTTTTAAAAGTTTAAGAGTTCCACCGTTTTTTGTTGTGCTTACATATGCTCTTATTATTTCTCCGAGCCCTGTACTGTCAACATAGGGAACATCGGCTAAATTTAAAATTATATTTTTCTTGCCATTTTTAAGCAGCTCATCAATTTTTTCTTTTAAAAGATTGATGTCTTCTCCAAGAACTATTTTCCCTGAAACATCAAGAATAACTACATTTCCCTTTTCTCTTTCTTTGATCTTCATTTTTACCTCCAAAAATTATATAAAAAAATTTATCATAAATAAAACTTCTTTTCAAGAAAAAAACTTTAAGAAATTAATAATTTGTTATTTTTAATTAAATTATCCCATCAAGCTTCTTTGTCCTCAACCATTTATTAAAAGCCGGAATTTTTTCTTTGAGGAATATATTGACATTTTTCATAACATTTTTATATTCTGGTTCAAGTTCTTCCTGGTAGACTTTTAGAGCGGCCGGTGATGGGGCTTTAAAAGATCTCTGAATAGCTGAATAAAGATTCATTAAATCTTCAAGTATTTTGTTTCCCTCCATCCAGAAGTTTTTTGAGGATCTTGCAATTCCTTTCTTTAAATCTATCGTTTTTTGAAGTGTTGAATCAATTTTTTGTAAAAGCTGTTTATCCGGAGTCCCAAAACTATTCAAAACAGTTTTTTTAAGAGATTTTAATTGGCTTTCAATATTATCAAGTTTTCTTAATTTTAAGTTTAATTGAGATATTTGCTCTCTTAATTTAAGTGCAAATTTTATCTGTTTCTGATGGTCGTTTTTACTATATTTTACAGTGGGATCCACCTTAACAACAAAACTCTTTTCAGCAACAATATTATTACCTGTTAATTCTATTTTATATTTACCTGGCAGCACTGAAGGTCCCATAGTGCCACCAAACCAACTTCTTATTACTTTACCTCCCTTTCTTCTCGGTTTCGCAGGATCATATCTCAAATCCCAGATAATTTTATTAATTCCCGGTTTCAGGGTTATCTTTTCTTTTCTCACTAAATTACCCTTTTCATTAAATATTTCCATTACATATTTCTGTTTGTCTTTTGAATTTAGATAATAATAGAAAAGAGCCCCCGCCTGTGCATTTTCTCCTTCAAAAACCTTATCTCCCATAAATTCTCTTAAACCATATCTCTTGTAAAGCATGGCATCTTTAGGAGTGAAAATATAAAGTTTTTTAGTTTTGTAAACAGATGAGATCTCTTCTATCGGAGAGATATTATCAAAAATCCAGATTCCTCTTCCGTGGGTTGCCAAAATCAGATCTTTCTTATAAATTTTCATATCATATACAGGCACATTGGGTAAATTTGCAAAATTAAGTTTTTCCCAATTGCTTCCTCCGTTCCATGAAATAAAAAGCCCGATTTCAGTACCTGCAAAAAGAATATTTTTATTTGAAGGATCTTCTTTTATCACATGAACATATGCTCCAAGGGGAAGATTTGAGGATATTTTCTTCCAGCTTTTCCCACTATTTTCTGTTTTAAAAATATAGGGAGAAAAATCATTTTCCATGTGCCTGTCAAAAGAGACATAAACAGTAGATTTGGAGAAATTAGAAGTTTCAATAAAGCTCACATAGCTGTCTTTTCCGATTCCTTTTATGTTCTTTGTTATATTCACCCAATTTTTACCCCCGGCAGGGGTATAATGAACGAGACCGTCGTCTGAACCTGTCCAGAGAATATTTTCATCAAGGGGAGATTCGGAGAATGCTGTTATTGTGCAATAATACTCAGCAGTTGTATTCTCATTGTATAATGGACCTCCGCCTCCCTTTTCTCTCTCCTTATTATCTGTTGTAAGATCAGGGCTTATCTTAGTCCAGCTCAATCCGAAATCATCAGATCTGAACAAAACATTACCGGCAAAATAAACTCTGTTTTCATCAAAATGAGACTTGATGATCGGTGAATTCCAGTTGAATCTGTATTTAAGTTTTGAAACTGGGCCTCCATCATTTCTGCGTGGATAGGGAGAAACAAAAAGTTCTTCAGCTGTATTCAAATTCACCCTTGATATACCTCCGGCCTGAAATTCGGAAAGATAAACATTCTTAAGATTCTTATTCGAAACAACATAAAATCCATCGCCACCGCCTATCTTATACCAGAAATCATTGGGAATTCCCCGGGAGTATTTTGTGGAAGAAGGGCCACACCAGCTTCCATTATCCTGTAATCCTCCGCAAACATAGTAAAAGGGTTCTCTTTCATCAATACTTACATGATAAAATTGGGATATTACAAGATTGTTTACAAATTCAAAGGTTTTTCCTCTATCGTATGAAATATCAAGACCACCATCATTTCCAACAAGTATGTGATACGGATTTTTCGGATCTATCCACATTGTATGAAAATCAACATGAATATTTCTTCCTATTCTTTTAAATGTTTTCCCCCCGTCTTCAGACAACCATAGTCTTGATGAAACCGCATAAACTCTGTTTTCATCCACAGGGTCAACTCTCAGCTCGGTATAGTAAAACCCTCTGTTTACCAATTCGAAATTTTTATTAACAGGTTTGAAGGTTATGCCTCTATCCTCTGATTTAAATAAAACATAGCCTTTAGTTTCAGCTAATACATAAACTATATTCGGATTGGAGGGAGCCACTTTAACTGCAACCCTTCCCATAATCTTCGGAAATGGCTTTTCAATCTTCTGCCAGCTTTTTCCTCCGTCCACACTTCTGAAAACTCCTCCTTTTTCATCTCCGCTTGTGAATTTCCAAAGTTTTCTCCGGAAATACCACATCCCGGCATAAAGAATTTCGGGATTTGCAGGATCCATTTCAAGATCTGATGCTCCGTGATATTCATCAATATAAAGAATCTTTTTCCATGTTTTTCCCCCGTCTGTTGACATAAAAACTCCTCTTTCTTCCCCGGATCCGAAAACCGGACCTATTGCCGCGACATAAACTATATCAGGATTTTGGGGATGTACTATTATTCTTGAGATTCTTTCCGTTCCTTTTAACCCGAGATATTTCCATGTTTTACCACCATCAGTGGATTTATAAATTCCATTTCCGAAGGAGCTGCTGTTTCTCGGATTATCTTCTCCTGTTCCGACATAAATAATATCAGGGTTTGAAGGAGCAAGTGCAAAATCCCCGATTGACAGAAGTTTTTGTTTATCAAAGATTGGAATCCAGCTTATTCCTCCATTTTCAGTCTTCCACAAACCTCCAGAAGCAGATGCTATATAATAGACTTTATAATTTCCCGGGATTCCTTCCACATCTGATAGCCTTCCTCCCATTATAGCAGGTCCAATATTTCTGATTTTAAGATTTTTAAAAAGCTCGGAAATATGTGTGGGTTTTTTTCTTATTTTTCCTTTTGCCTGAATAGAAATTGTTAATAAAAACAAACTGATTAAGATAATAAGGAAAAGATGAAGACTTTTTTTCATTTTCACTCCTTTTCTTTATTGATTTTATTAATTGAAATATTAGTCCTATTAAATGATTTTGTCAATCTCCCGCACTATCTTTTAGTACTGTCCGGGAAAATTTGGGGAACGAATAGCTAACAATATCAATGGTATTTGGGGAACAAATTAGGAGGGGCATTAATTTTCTTTTTTATGTTTTTTATTCCCTCATTATCATTAATTCTTAAT
>JALVQI010000095.1 GCA_027031485.1 Candidatus Aminicenantota bacterium
ATTGACCGTTCTGAAGTGAAGCCGGAACTGTCCAGCTGTACGAACCATCATTTGCTGTTGAATTTGTTATCCTCAAAACCTTTGTATTTCCCCGGTACAGCCTGATTTTTACACGTGAATTCATATTGCCGCTCTTTGTCCATGTTATATTATATGTCGTCCCTTTTTCCCAGGATGTCCCTGAAGAAGGGGAGGTTATAGTTATAGTAGGTACGGTTGAAGGAGGGTGTATGTTAATCACAGCATAGTCTTTATCTGCATCACCATATCCATATATATTATCCATTGAATAATAATTATCAGCGTATCCGCCCCAACCTAAATTAACATGCACTTGATTTGAAGGTGAAGTTCGGTACCCATCTACAACAACAGCGTGGCCTGAATTCGGTTTGAAAGTAGCAAGTAAAGCCGGCCATCCGTTGTCCATTTGAACTACGAAGACATTAAACCAATCACCCCAGGTTGAATAATTTTTGCGATAAACATTTCTAATATCCGAACTATATTTAAAAAAAGAGTGAAATGAATTGTTATGATTGGGAACAGCGCTGGAACCTGACAATCCGTAATTCATATCAATTGAAATCCCTATATCAGACATAAGTCTTCCCACAGCATCTCTGTTTTCAAAAGGCTCTGTTCCACTGCTTGAATAAGTATTTAGCATTCTATTCCAATAATACTGATGATTAAAGTTCGCGCTTAAGGTTTGCGAATTCCATGTGTAAGAGTGAGAACCCTGTCCATAATTCGGGTATTTCCAAAAAAACATAATCTGGGCTTGAGCTGTGGCAGAACAGCCGGTATATGTATGTTTTCCATTTATCTTTGGAGTATACATATTATAAGCATTGCCATCAGCTGTAGTTCTTCCTTGACTCCATTCAGAAGATAACATCGGAGCAACCGCGGTCGTTCCATTGATTGAATAGCTTTTTTCATTGCCTTTAATTGAAAGTAAATTCGTCCATACGGATTCATTTTCTGTTTTCTGTGTATTATCTATCCTGTCATTCTTCTCATTGATCCCATAAACCATCTTTTTGTCATAATCTTTGAAATATTCTAATTTTATTTTAGTGTACAAAAGATGATTAAGTATCTTTCTTATGAAAGGATGATTCCTTATTTCTTCAAAATTTCCACTGTAGGATATGAATTTTACAGGTGAAAGCTCGGTAAAGTCCGGAATAATCATGAAACCTTCGGGATATAAATTGATAATATATCCTATCTGTCGGTTTTTGTATATTAAAGGGGTTATTCCGTTAAATCTGATATCGGCTTTGTTAATTCGATAAGATTTAACTTTATTTTCCATATTTACCAGTTTCCCAACAACCGTTATTACCTCTTTTTCACTGACAATTCGAGCAAAAACAAGGCTGTTGAAAATTAAAAATACCAATAAAAATATAATTGTTTTTTTCCTCATTTTAACCTCCGAATCAAATTTTAATTATATTACTATTTTTTTTCTCATTTGTAAAATGTTATTGAGAAGGCTTGATAGAGCTTACAGTAAGAAGTTTTCCGGAAGGTCAGGACTAAATATAGATTTAAATACAGATGATTTTGAATTAATTAATAAACATTTAAATAAAAAAAATAACTCTGATTCTGAGGTGCGCTAAATATGAT
>JALVQI010000096.1 GCA_027031485.1 Candidatus Aminicenantota bacterium
CTTCACCTTAGCCACTGTTTTTTCCGAAAAAGATGAAATAAAAAATTCATTATAATCCAAATATTGTTTAATTATTTGGACTATTTCCTCTTCATCTCCTTCTTCTTTTAACTCTATATCATGATTTAATTTTCCTTTATACCTGATTAGAATATCTTTTAATTCCTTTACCTCGGATTTCACCGAGTTAATCTCTTCCAAATTCATATCCTTTATAGAGATTCCATTAAGATTTTTATCATGGAGAACAATAAACTTATTATCTTTGGTTTTTCGAACATCCAGTTCCACCCAGGTTCCACCAACTTCTATTGTTTTATCAAAAGATTCAAAGCTATTTTCTGTAGATGTTAAGCCTCGTGCTCCTCTATGGGCAAAAATTATTGTTTTCTTACTCAATGAAAACATTTGTATCTCCCACAATTCTCTTTTTGGGGAAAATATTGGAGACGATGAAAAGGATTAAAGATAACCAGATAAAAGAAAAACTAATAAAATGTATAGTAGTAAAAGATTCTTTAAAAATAAAAATTCCAATTACAAGATTTAAAGATGGTGCTATATACTGGAAAAATCCTATGTAAGATAATTTTATAAGTTTTGCTCCTTGAGAAAAAAAGTAGATTGGAATAGCTGTAAGTATCCCCCCGATTATAAGAAGTAAAAGATAATAAAATGAATTCAGAGGAATGATCTCCATTGCTCTAACCCGAAAAGCTATTAAGATATAAAAAACAAGGGGTAACATAAAGAGAGTCTCCAAATTCAAACTGATTAGAGAATCAACTTTTGAAACCTTTTTAGTAAGTCCGTAAAAACCGAATAGCAAAGTCAATCCTAAGGCTACCCAGGGGATTTTTCCATAACCTACAATAATTATAACCACTCCTGTTGTTGCAAGTAAAAAAGCAAGAATTTGAATCTTTTTAAGCTTCTCCCTTAAAAAGATCATCCCTAAAACTATACTGAAAATAGGATTTATATAATACCCCATACTTGCTTCTACGACTTTATCATGATTCACAGCCCATACATATAAAAACCAATTTGCTCCCAGAAGAAAGGAGGAGGCAAAAATCAATAAGAGTTTTTCCTTAGCTTTAACTATTCTTATTATTTCATTCCCCCTTTTTTTGATAAAGTTAAAAAAAGTGAAAAAAACAAAAGCCCAGAATATACGATGAGCGGTTATTTCCAAAGAATTTATTTTTATTAACAATCTCCAGAATAAAGGTAGCACACCCCATATAACAAAAGCTGAAACCGTATAAAATATTCCAGCTAACTCCTTGTTATCTTTCAACTTCCTTTCTTTTTAAAAATGTTCACTATAAGCCATAAAAAAAACGATAATAAAAAGAAAACTATAATCTCTTTTGTTGGTGTGCAAAAACCGCATAACCTTTGATTTAAGAAAATAAAAGAAACAATCCAGATAAATATCGTATCTTTTTCCCTGAAAAGAGCTTTTTTTAAGCTGTACCTGTACTCAGGCCAAGAGATTTTCAATGTCTTCGGGAAAAATCTTGGAACTTTGATTTTATACTCCTCATAGGCTTTTCCGAATTTTTTCAATAAAAAGTTTTCTTCAGCAAGGACTATGTAATAATAGTAAACCCAGAAAATAATAGTTCCCAATAATATAAAGATAAGGTTTCCTGAAAACATGAGAAAACCGAAAAATATAAAAAAATTACCCAAATATAGAGGATTTCTTACAAGAGAGTATAAACCGAAATTTACGAGAAAATCAGCTTCTATTTTCATCCCTCTACCGCTGGTTTTTTCTTTTGCAAAACCTGCCACAAAAAATCTTATTAACTCTCCGATTATAGCTACTATCACACCAAAATATCTAAAATAAAAATTTTTTATCGGAATTGGATATGTGCCGAAAATCAAAAGAATAATTATAAAAGGTAAAGGTAATATTCCTCTGTTTTTGAATAAGAATTCACCTATTTCAATTTTTTTCTCTTTCTCCATTTTAAGGTAGAGTATAACATTAAACGGAATTTTTATAAATAATTAATTAGCTTTCCTCTTCCTTTGCAATAAAAAATTCAAAGGCTGAAATTGTGGCTGAAAGTTTTATCTCCTCTGCAGCACTTCTTCCCGCCCACGAGTTATCCTGATTTACATACATTGTTTCAAGTTCCCCTTTTATTCTTTTTATTGAAAAATTTGGATCTCTCTTTTTTCTGAATTCTAAGTTACTCAGAACACTCTCATAAATCTCTTTGTAAAGTTTTTCTTCCCATTCTTTTATCTCCATTTCAACCTCTCTCCATTCTATCTATTAATAGACCTATTTTAACAATAAGTTCTTCTCTGTCTGCTTTTTTATCAGGAGAAAATTTTGCTCTCTCAATCCTGTTAAACATATCTTTTATATTTTCAGACAAATTCTGGTCTGTTTCCCTTTCAATAATTTTTACTAATTGCTCCACAGTTATTGCAGGGTTGTCTATTCCGAATTTATTAATTAAATATTCAAAAAGAAAATTGTAAGCAAATGCAAAAAAGTCTTTCTCTTTATTTTTGTTTGCTTCCTTTCTCCATTTTTTAGCCATTCTGGAAGCAATAATCTTTCTCTTTAATCTTTTATCCTTCTGTATTCTTCTTTCTTTATAAACAAATAAAAGCTTAATAAAAAATAGAGAGACAGACAAGAAAATAATTAGCCAGAACCAGGTCTGATAAAAAACAGGTTTAAAAGAAGCCTTTAATTTCCTTATAGGTTTTAAAAAATATATATCTCCGCTTCTTACCTTAATAAGATTACCATTCTCATCAGGTAAAAACAGTGATTCCTCCCCCTTTACAACAACTATTTTTTGAGGTTCATTTTCAAGAGTAATATATTTATTCTTCTTTATATCAAAATATGTAAAACTCACTTTTGGTAATTCCAAATTTCCAGAAATTTTTGGGATAATTAAGTATTTAAAAATGGTTTTATTTCCCTTTGTTTTAATTTCAGGCTCATATATCTCAAAATATGTTTTACTCTTTACTTCTGGAGTTTTTATAAAATCTTTAAAAACCTTTCCCTCAAGTGTTATTGTGTAGGTAATACCTTCGCCGGTTTTTGCTTTCCCTTTGCTTGGCTTACTACGAAGCTTCAAGTTCTCAGAAACTATCCCGGAAAAAGATTTTCCGTTTTTCAAAGGAGGTAGAGGTTTAACATTAATGGTTTTTGGTTGTGAAATTATTATCACCCTTTTTGGAACAAAACTATCCCTTCCGAAATTAAAAAAATCATCATTAAAAAAATTGTCAGGCCTGCTTATAATCCCCTGAAGGGAGATTGAGGGAAGTTTCAGCCTTCCTGTTTTTGAGGGCGCGATCTCATATCTATAAATAGGAATTTCCCTATAATTAACACCATTTATTTTTCTCAACGAACTTATTATATCTTCAGGTTTTTGTTTGAAAATATCATATATTGAATGAACAAAAAAATTATCAAAATTTTCCTTTTCCGTAAGATTTATATTGCTAACTCTTATGTCAGGTTTTATATAGAGAGTATAGTTTAGAAAGAGCGGTTCAAATTCATAGACCTCCACCTTAGAAACAGTCGTATCAATAAAATAATCCTCCTGCCTCTTTCCGGCTTTTATTTTCCCACTTTCTTCAAAATAGACTTCCACTTCATTTGTTTGATATAGCTTTTTATTGACCTTAATAGTTATCCCCGGAATAACAATTTTTTTTCGATTCCCAAGATAAACCAAAACAAAAGAAATTTTTAAAATTTCCGAAGAAGAAGTTTTTCCATTTATAAAAGAATATGAATGACTGGAAGAGGAATATCTATTCAAGACTTTCAATCCTTTTATAGTCGGAAACTTTAAAGAGTCGGGAGAAAAGTTCAATTTTTCATTTTTCCCTTCAATTGAGATTATGTATGTAAAGGATTCTCCCCTCTTCAATGTGTTATTATCAACATATGCATTGACAATAATTTCTGAATGGAGAATGGAAAAAGGAAGAAAAATAAGAAAAATATAAATTAGAAACTTACCAATCTTTATCTGTTTTTTTCTTGCCATTTGACTTTCTCCTTTGAAGTGCTTTCATCATCTTCTCTCTCCTCTTTGCTTCCTTTTTCTTAAGATTTTTTAAAAGATTATTCAAAAGATTCTTCTTCATATTCTGTTTTTGTTTATCCTTTTTCTTATCCATTTTTTTGTTTTTGCTTTGGGATTTATCGTTTTTATTGTTTTTTTGCTCTTTTTTTTGCTGTTTATTTTTTTCATTCCTCTTTCTTTTCTGTTTCCTCATCTTTTTCAAGACTATTTCAAGATTCTTTTTGGCTCTAAAAAAATTTGGGTCTATTTTTAGTGCATTCTTATAGCTTTCAGCGGCTTTGTTAAATTTTCCTCTTTTTAAATAAAGATTTCCTAAATTATACAATGAAAATTTTCTCAAATTCTGATTTTCACTCTCCGCTCCACTTTTAAAGTATTTTTCTGCTTCGCTGTCTTTTTTGAGCTTATAAAGAGAATCTCCTATATTAAAATCAAGCTTTTTATCATACATTGCATAATCTTTGGCCTTCTGAAATTCTTTCAATGCTTGAGAGTATTCTCCCTTTTTATACTTTTTCACTCCTTTGTTATTATGATAGTTTCCTTTATCAATTATGGAACTATTTATATTTAAGATAAAAATTAAAATCAGGAGAAAGATTTTATTTAACCCTTTTTCCCCAACAGGCATCATAGATGAAAATAGAAGAAATAAAAAGCCTATGATAGCAAAATAATAGTACTTCTCTTTATATTCAACAAGAGAAACATTTA
The DNA here is from genome assembly GCA_027031485.1 of Candidatus Aminicenantota bacterium. Classification (GTDB taxonomy): domain Bacteria; phylum Acidobacteriota; class Aminicenantia; order JAMOAD01; family JAMOAD01; genus JALXDT01. Next base: position 4,812 of record JALVQI010000096.1, read on the forward strand.
TTTTATTTGAACCTTTTGATGGTTCATATTTTAATGCTTTTTTTATATTTTCAAAAAGGTCTAAAGAAAAATAGAATTTTCCATTACTCTCCTCAGCCAATCTCTTTAAAAACCCTATATCAAGTTTTGAAATCACATAATTACCATCTTTGTCTTGTTTGAATCCCACTATCTTACCACTTTTATTGTATACCGGGATTCTTGCTCCTTTCAATGTCCCAACAGCAATTGTAAATATTTGAATCCCACTCTCCTTAGCTGTTTTTAAACAATCTTTCAAATTACTTTCTGTATCCTCACCATCTGAAAGTATTATTAACTTTCTCTTTGCCTCTCTGCTCCTAAATACAAGGGAAACAAGGGAAATTAGATCTTTAAAATTTGTTCCCTGCAAAGAAACAGTAGCAGGAGAAAGGGTTTTAACATTAAACTTTACAAATTCATAATCAAGAGTAAGGGGAACAACTATCTTACTCTCTCCGGCAAAAGCAATTAAGCTCACAAAACCACCATAGTATGAGTCCATAGTTTTACTCAAAGCGTTCTTAACTCTCTCCAATCTTGATGGACTGATATCCTGAGATAGCATTGAATTGGAAACATCAACAGCAAAAATAACATCCTCTCCTTTTATCCTTACTGTTTTCTCCTTAACTCCCCACCGCGGTTCCATTATTGCAATGATCAAGAAAGAAACACCTATAATAAAGAGAGAATTTTTTAAAAATTCTCTCTTTCTGCTCTTATTAATCATGGATGGTAGCTTTCTGTATTTTGAGGCTATTCTTTTTGATTTAAGCTGAATGATTTTAGCTATAATTAAAACAATAAAAAATAGAAAAAAAAGCAGGATATAAGAAAAATCTCCCCAAAGCATATTTTATTTTACCATAAATAAAGATAGTGGTAATCTACTTAGAGATTTTATTCTTTTGTGTTCTTTTAAGCTTTTTCTGAATTCTCTTTATTTTTTCTATCAAATTTTTTATTTCAGGCTGATCATCATTTAAGGATATAGAGGCTTTAAAAGCCTTTAAAGCCTGATCAAACTCATTTAACCGCAGAAAAGAAAGACCTAAAAGATTGATAACATGGTAATCGCTATCATAAATCTTATTTGCTTTCAACAGATTCTTAAGAGCCTCCTCCGTATTATTTTTATAGAATAACAGTTCTCCTTTTAAAGAAAAGTATTCAAAGTCAAACTTTTTGTTATTCTTTAAGGTTTCGATTACAGGCATCGCTTCATCATATTTGTTTAATTTCAAAAGCAACTTGGCATATCTGACAACTCCTTCTGCAAAATCTCTTTTCTCAGAAAAACCGAGCTTATAAAATTTTTCTGCATCACTCAATTTACCTAAATTTTCATACTCATTGGCGATTCTATAATAGTTCAATCCCTTATTCTTTTTATCCAGCACTTTAAATGCTTCCATCGGATGAGCAACACTTCTGACGGGAGAAACTGTAAAATTATTTTCTTTCGTATCTATGGGAACATTGGAGCTATACAATCTTGCTGTTACATCAAAAACTGCAGAGGGTATCTTCCCATCATTTATTGAGATATATTTAAAAAAATAATTTTGCCCTGCTGGGATTTGAAAAACAAAATTTCTGGAAAAATCAGGATATCCAGGTCTATTTTTTATAATAAGCTCAATTTTACCTTTCTTTATATTTTTAACATTTTCAGCCCCTATAAAAATAAGGATATTATCAGCAAGGGAAAAAATCTTTTTAGGCTCAATATTCAAAAGATAGTTTTTAAATTTGAAAGGCCTGTAAACAATATCCAGGACTGATTTTTCCACTCTATAGGTTGGTATTGGTGTCAACAAACGGGGCATATTCGCAGAAGGAGGAATTTTTACATCCTTTTTTACATAGGTAAACTCTTTTTTAACTGAGTTTTGCAAGAGAACAATCAATTGAAATTGACCGGGTATCACCGGGAACATATCATCAACACTCAATCCCAGCGGTTTTAACTTTGTATTAACCTCCTCTTCTGTAAAATAAAAGGAATAATTTTTAGAATAATGGTAAACTATCTGTTTTCCTTTTTTTAAGCTAACATCAAGTTTTAAAGCAAAATAATATTTATCTTTTTCAGTAGAATAATCAAGAGATATTCTATGAGGTTTTATTGAAAAATGTAGAAAATTAAGCTTTGTTTGAGGATCAAAGCTAAGAGTATAGAAGAAATCATTTTCTATATAATTCATGGTATAATCCACTTTTACAATTCCTTTAAAATCCAGAAAATGTCTGGCATAGCTGACCTTAACTCTCTTTTTAGGAAGATCAAAGATTTGACTTAAAAGAACAGAACTTCTTGTGGTAGGAAGTGAGAAAAAGGACTCTTCTCCCGGAATCAAAGAGAGTACTGACTTTGCTATTGAAGGAGCAACCTCTTTTAATTTCCTGTAAATCGAATTAATATCCGTGATATCCACGCCCTCCTGATCTCTTAAAAGAGAAGCCGGGCCATCAAAGGCTGGATCATATAACACATATTCTCCAATTCCATTTCTTTTATAAAATATTATTCTAAAATACGCCGGTAATCCTAATTTCTTATCTCCATAGTATCCCCAGATTTTAAGAGGATACAAGCCATACTTATTATCATAATTGTTGTGCACATTTGGAGGTCCCAACAGGATATATATCTTCCCCATATCTGTCATCCATCCAGGTCTTGTGGTTTTAAAATGTTTGTTTGCATATTTGAATCTTCTAATATGCTCCTCTTTAAATTCGTTTTCAGGTGTTCCCGGTGTCGGATCTCTATACTGCCAGAAAAGTTTTATAAAGGCATCTCTGTCTCTATTGTTAGTAAGCTGGAGAAAGACCTTTTTTTCTATAGGTGTTATAATGTAATAAACGAGATCGAGCCAGTCTCTGTACTTTTTGGGAAGTCTTTTAATCAACTCTTTTGTGGACAGACCTTTTTTCTTTTCTTTACTATAAGAAACCTGTGGAAATATCACAACAACCGAAAGCAAAAAAATCAATAAATATACTATTCTTTTTTTCATAGAAAAAGTATATAGTAAAATGCTCTTTCAGTCAATATACCCCTTTACGAGTTGCTTTAAAATTACCTTACTCAAAATCACAGTTATAGCACTTCCAAATATAAACAAAAGTTTAATTTTATGATATTGGCTCTGCGTATAAAAGATTCTTTTCAATGAAAAAAATTAAAAAATATACTATACTAATATAATGAAAGAAACAGACTCCACCGATTTTTTCGAAGGGGAAAACAAAATTGAGAATGTTGATGTTAATTCATTTGTTTATCTGATTTCTAATCTTAAATCAGGAGATCTCATAAACGATAGATATAAAATTGAAAAAAAAATAGGGGAAGGAGGGGTTGGTGTCGTTTATAAAGCATACGATACCATGTTAGAACAAACAGTTGCTTTGAAGTTTATCAATCCTTTAATAACCTCAAACAAAAGAAAATTTCACAGAATACAAAGGGAGGTTACTATTGCCAGAGATATTACAGATCAAAGACTTGTTAAAGTCTTTTCGTTAGAAACATGGAAGGATATTTATTTTAATGTCATGGAATTTGTAGAGGGAGAGAGTTTAAAAGATTATTTAAGGAGAAAGAGAAAATTATCTTGGAAAGAATTCAGGCCTATTTTTTTCCAAATTTTAGATGGAGTTAAATCTTTACATAACAAAAATATAGTCCATAGGGATCTGAAACCATCCAACATTTTAATAACAAAGGAAGGAAAGGTTAAGATAGTCGATTTTGGCCTGTCCAAAGATCTTGAGGATGAAACTAAGACCTCTTCAATAGGAGAGATAACAGGTACCCCCCATTATATCCCCCCTGAGCAGGTAATAGGAGACCCCCCCGGTTTCTACTCCGATATTTACCAATTGGGAATAATACTATTTCAGGTAATCACAGGAAAGCTACCCTATGATAATTATACTTCCACCGTTGAGCTTTTATATAAGAAAGTAAGTAATCCCTCTGTTGATAAATGTGTTATTCTTAAGGAGATTCCTGACTTTTTGAGCTTTGCTATTAAAAAAGCGCTGGAAATAGAGCCAAAAAATAGATTTAAAACAATTGATGAATTTAAGGAATTTTTATCAAAAGAGAACGTCACTTTTATTGATAAATTTCTGCATAAATTTAAGAAAGTCAGAAAAAAATCAATTTTAAATTTTATTTTAATTGGGTTTTTATTTCTCCTCATATATTTTTTTGGTATTAATAACAAAACAATTAGCAAAATAAAGTATAATGAAAGTAAATTGATTGCTTCTAACTTTCTTGGGATAAAGCTTTTTAAGAAAGATTTTTCTCCTTTTTATATTTACAAAGCCATTATTCTAAAACCTATTAAAGACTATTTTAATACAAAAGCACCACACCTGAACAAAAGAGAAAAAATTGTTATTGTTTTTTTAAACCACAAAAACAATAAGCCATTTTTTCCCATGAATGAAAGTATTTCTTCAAGAAAGGTAAGTGCCAGAATAATTGCTTTAAATAAAAATGGAAGAGTTTTAAGTTCAACAAATAATTATTTAAGAAATTACTCCTTTGGTTTTGCTCAAAAGTATTATTTTACGAATTTTAAAGAGTTAAAACACAGAGGGAAGAAATATTATTCTATTTTCCTAAGGCATTTTATCGGAATGTATCCAACGTGCTTATTCTTATTCGGAGATAACATGAATACTTTGGAAATTGAAAATCCGGGAATTTTCGGAGATGTCCGTTTTTCTCAAAGCGGAAAATTATTGATTTTGGCAAGGCAAAATATTTTTTCCCACACATCATATTTTATTCCCTATAAAATAGAAAAAAAGAATGTCCATAAACACATATTTTTAACCTTTTCTCAACTTAACAATACAAAAGATACAGTATTTAGTGGGTATATTTACCATTTGCCCGGTCATGTAACTATGCTGAAAGAGATTGGTTCCAATAAGTATAGTTTTGAGGATCCTCATAGTGGAGATGAGATTTTTCTGGAAATAAAAGGAAAACATTCATTGTTAACTGTGATAAAAGGAAACAAAAGGTTTGTCTATAGAGATTTAAAAGAAAATTTAAAGAGAATCTTTTTTATTCTTGATAAATTCTACTATGAAAAATTGGTAGCTGGAGATTATGAGAATGCATACAACAATATTAAAAAAGCTTTAGGGGTAAAGATAAGCAATCCATACTTAAAATCAGCAATTCTATATTTAAAAGGAGTTGTAGAGTTAAAACTCGGGAAAATTAAAGAAGCTAAAAAAACATTTAAAGCCTCTCTTTCAGTTTATCCGGAAAACTCAGATTCAGTTCAGAAAATTTGCGAAATAGAATTTTTAAGGGGAAACTATAAAAAAGCCCTCTATTTGAGTGAAATAAAGTATAAAGACGCAGGTGATTTTTGGGGGCTTACCCATGAAATCGGTACGTCTCTTTTTAGATTTTTTGTCAATTTACAAACAGGTAATTTTCTGAAAGCAAGAGAGATAATCAATGACCTCAGAGCAGCAAAATGTCACAAAGATATTATGAAAGGAATTCTGCTTTTATTTGAAGGTTCATATAAAAACTCTATTAATCTTTTACTTCCTTGCTCAGAGAATAACCATTCCTCTTTTAGATTAGGTGAATACAGATTATTTCTTTCGAGAACAATTTTATTAAACCATATCCTTTATCCAGAAGATGATAATAAAGACAAAGAGTTAATAAAACTTGCAAAATTTTATTTCAAAGATATATATAAAAACTCTTCTTATGATAGGGATTTTGCTAAAATTTCCCATTCATATTTTTTATATGAAAACAGGGACAGGAAGATAGCTACTTCTCTTGCTAAAAATTCCTTTGATAATTTACTCAAGGAATCTAAAGTGGACTTTGGGAAGAGATTGTGGCTTTTTTATGATTCTTTCGTATATGGAAAACTTATGGAAAAAGCTAAAAACAAAGAAAAAGCAATAAAAGGATATAAGACCTGTATAAAAGCAAATCCTTATAGTTCTTTAGCAATAGAAGCCAAAAAAAGAATAAAACAATTAAAGAAAAACAATTAATCTTTTTTATTTTTTATATCTTTCTTTTAACTCTTTTGAAAGAAGATAAATATATAAATCACTTTTTCTAATTTTTTTTATATTTCCCTCCCTTAAAATAAACCAGAACAGAGAAGTTAAAAAAAGAGCTTCTAATAATGAAATAAAATCCTCTTTCAATTTAGCATTAAGTAAATGCCTCTTTATCTCTTTTTTGTTTAATGTGTAAAATGCATTAAAATCACTAATTTTGCCTGATAAAAAATCAGATTTTGTAAACTCACTTAAACACTCTTTATAAATATTCTCCTCTTCAAAAAAAGATATAAGGTCCTCGCTAAGCTCTAACAATTGAAAAAAAAGAATTCGGCTTTTTCTATCGGGTACTTTATCAAGAGCTACAGCTAACAATATTTGTATTATCTTTTTCCTGATTTCTATTCTTTCCATTGCTCTAAAATATTTAAAAGATGCCTCAGGGTCCATTTCTTGATTTTTTCCTAAAGTTAAAATTTTTGCCTCTTTTTCCGTCAAAGCAAAATAATTTTCGATTTCTTTCTTAAATTTTTTATCGATTTTGACAAAATCAACATCTGTTTGAGTTGACAATTTTTCCAAAATTATTTTTCTTAACAAATATATTTCTTTCATCAAATTATTTTTACCCCAACCTATATCATAAGTCAATAGAATTCTTTTTAACCGAAGGAGTTTCTTTCGGTAAATTTTTCTTTAATACAGCTGTGAGTTTGATATTTTTTTCTTTTTTAGATATAATTTGTATTAATTAATTCGAGGAGGTATGAAGATGGCATTAATGATTACTGATGAATGTATCAATTGTGGAGCATGTCTTCCTGAGTGTCCCAATGAGGCTATTTCGGAGGGAGAGGAAATTTTTGTAATTGACCCTGACAAATGTACAGAATGCATCGGCTGGTATGATGAACCTCAGTGTGTTCAGGTATGTCCCGTTGATTGTATAGTTGATGATCCCGATCATAGAGAAACAAAAGAGCAGCTTCTTGAAAAATTTAAAAAGCTTCATCCTGATAAAGAACCTAAAGTTTGAATTTAAGGCTTAATTGAGGGGAAGCTTGAAGGGCTTCCCCTTTTTTTATTACTAAATTTTACAAAAGGAGAAAAAATGGATAAACCCAAGTTTATTTTAAATAAGAATCCTCTTGAAGAGGTAAAAAACATAATAGCTGTTGGTAGTGGCAAAGGCGGTGTGGGGAAAACAACCGTCTCTGTAAACCTTGCCCTGACTTTGAAAAACAAGGGATTCAAAGTTGGTTTAATGGATGCTGATGTTTATGGACCCAATGTTCCTGTTATGATGGGTCTTTCAGGCACACCTGCGATAACAGAGGACAAAAAAATAATTCCTCTTGAAAAGGATGGTATTAAAATAATTTCAGTACACTTTTTTGTACAGGAGGATCAACCATTAATATGGAGAGGTCCCCTTGTCTCAAATCTTGTAAACCAATTTATCAATGATGTTCAGTGGGGAGAATTGGACTATCTGATAGTTGACCTTCCGCCGGGAACAGGGGATGTTCAGATCTCATTATCCCAAAAGTTAAAATTAGCCGGAGGAATAGTTGTAACAACTCCTCAAAAGATTTCCCAATATGATGTTAAAAAAGCGGTAAATATGTTTAAAGCAGTGGATGTACCGGTTTTAGGGGTCATTGAAAATATGTCCTATGTAGTCTGTCCTAAGTGCGGAGAAAAAATTTATCTTTTCCCTCAGGGAGGAGGAGAAAATATCAGTAAACTTTTTAACATAGATTTTCTTGGAAGTCTTCCTTTTGACCCAGAAGTTTCAATTCAAAGCGATTCGGGAAAACCAATTGTTGCCATTTCCCCTGAAAACGAAATTTCAAAAACATACAATAATATAGCGGAGAAGATAATAGAGAAAACTTCAAATTGAGTTTTTCCCTTTCAAAAATAAAAAAATACTATTTAAATCTTTTACTTTTTATATTAACTTTTGTTACAACCACAGGAGCAGGAACACTCTTTTATCTGTCATTTCAATCCCCGGAAAAGGAACTAAGCTCAGAGTTTCTTAAAAATTATCTTCTAACACCAAAAAATTATATTAACGGGCTCTTTTACTCACTACCCTTACTAATCATCCTGTTCGCCCATGAAATGGGACACTATTTAATGTGTAAAAAGTATAAGATAAATGCAACTCCTCCATATTTTATCCCGGCTCCCACAATTGCAGGAACATTCGGAGCTGTTATAAGAATTAAAGAACCAATTTACTCAAAGATACCTCTTTTTGATATTGGCATAGCAGGCCCCCTAATGAGTTTTTTTCTATCTATCCCGGTTTTAATATACGGTATCGGTAAATCAAAAATCGTTTATTCTCTTTCAGCAGAGGGGATAAATCTCGGGGAACCCTTGATTTTTAAGTTTATAGAGAGCTTTTATTTTAAAAACCTGCCTCAAAATGCAGATATTCTAATTCATCCTATTGCATTCGCAGGATGGTTTGGAATACTTGTCACTGCGTTTAACCTAATTCCCATAGGGCAACTTGACGGAGGACATATCTTTTTTGCTTTCTCTACCGATCTTTATAAAAAGCTTACCTATGTCTTTATCGCTCTTTTAATTTTCGCAGGAATTTTTTATTGGGAAGGATGGTTTTTATGGGCAATTTTAATAATGATATTCGGAGTCAAACATCCGCCGGTTTTTGACCAGGAAAGAGAACTTGATTATAAAAGAAAATTGCTCTTTTACCTAATAATTATAATATTTCTTGTTTCCTTTACTCCTACTCCTTTATATTTTTCTAAATAATAAAAATTACCCTATATACTTTGAACTATCAAAGGCAAGGATTGGATAGAAAATAAAGCCTAAAAAGAGAAGCCCCAATCCAAATCCTATATCCTTACCAAAAACTTTAGCCAATTTCAGGGTAACAATTATTCCTATAACAATATTTACTAATGGAATGAACATCAGGATGAGCCACCATCCAGGTTTCTTAACTATCTTAATTAAGATATAAAAATTGTAAATGGGGATGATAGCTGACCATCCGGGTTGACCGGCCTTTTCAAAGATTTTCCAGAGTACATAAATGTAAAATACGAATATAACAAGCCAGATAATAAGAAATGTTCCGCAAATGTCAAATGACAAAATACAGCAAAAGCAATCTTCTCCTGAAACCGGATGAGATTGATTCTGGCTCAAATGTAATATTGTACAGTTTTCCTTATTATAGTAAAATAAAAAATGAATGAACTACGATATGATTTATACTATATTCCCGTTAGTCTTAAAAAATTCAGACCTGATTCATTGGTAAACTTTAATCTCTATATGAAGGTAAAAAATAGATTGGTTCTTTATAGAGACAAAAATATTGTTATCACAGGGAAGGACATTGAAAACTTGAAAGCAAATGGAGTTGAAAGCTTATACATAAAAAAAGAGGACCGAAAAAAATATCGAGAATACTTAGAAAAAAATTTGGAAGGAATCTTAAAAAACCCTGAAGTAGAGCTAAGTGTTAAAGCCACATATCTTTATGAATCCGCAGTAAATGTAGTTGAAGATATTTTCAAACATCCAAAGAGAGGAGAAATAATAAAAAGATCAAAAAAGATTGTAAATCATACAGTTGACTTTATTCTTTCCGGACCCGATGCCTTCGTCAATTTACTACAGATAAGGGCCCATGATTATTATACTTTCACTCACTCAGTCAATGTCTGTACCTTTGCAATTGCTCTTGGAAACAAAATATCTGCTTTTGATGATAAAACTTTAAGAGAATTGGGGGTCGGAGCCCTTTTACATGACCTGGGAAAATCAATGGTGGATTCAAAAATAATAAACAAACCCAGTAAACTTACACCAGCAGAATGGGAAGAGATGAAAAAACACCCTAAATATGGGGTAATGCTTGCAAAGGAAAGTGGTCTTGTTTCTGAACAAAGCATGTTGATAATAGGACAACATCATGAAAAATACAATGGAACAGGATATCCCAAAGGGTTAAAAGGGAAACAGATTTCATTGTTCGGAAGAATTGGCACTATTGTTGATGTTTTTGATGCTATAACTACAACACGTTCCTATTCAAAAGCAAAAGAACCCATAGAAGCAGCAAAATTTATGCTTGAACATAAAGAGGGTTTTGATGAAAAGCTCCTTTTCTCTTTTATCGAACTAATTACCGTTAAATAAAGAATCTTTTCCCTCTCTTTCGGTAAGATTTTTTTCACTAAACTTATCCGTTTCGGTAAGATTATTTTTGACGCAAAGGGTATTA
>JALVQI010000097.1 GCA_027031485.1 Candidatus Aminicenantota bacterium
TTCACAATTCACCATTTACTATTCACGACTTAGCTCAGAGCTCAATGCTCAGAGCTCAAAGCTATCCTTGTGAGTTCGGAGGTTTTGATATGAATGAATTTTTAGTTTTAAAATGATTTTGACCTGGCAGGAAAATTTTAATAATATAAAATATTATAATAATAAACAGAAAAAGGATTTAACAAAAAAATTATATATAGGAGGTTAGTATGTTAAGAGGAACAAATTTCCGATCTATCGGGAAACCCTTTTTAAGAGGGGTTTTAGTTGTTTTGGTGTTTATGTTTATTTCAGGTGTGTTTTCTTATGCTGCAAATGTTAAGTATCATGATCTCGGAAGAGATCCGATGAGGGTGAAAGTCAAGAAGATAATACCCATTGAATACCCATTTGATATCTCTCGGTTTAATATCGAGGCTCTGCAAGGCTGGTCGCCAGACGGTAAATATCTAATATTGGGTTCTACTATGATATATGATAAGAATGGAAAACATGTTAAAGATCTTCCCGGAGAGTATATAATGTTTTCACCTGACGGAACAAAAATACTGACATTGGAGCATATACATGATACTAAAAAACTGACATGGGAACATATATATGAAATATATGATACTAAAAACTGGAAGCTCATAAAAAAGTTCAAAAACGACAGAATATTTTTCAAAGAGAATGTTACATTCTACGGTAATTCAAACTATCTTATATACACAGAAACTTATTCATCCGGGAAATATACAATATCAAAGATAATAAAGTATGATTATATAAAAGATAAAAAAGAGCTAATTCATGAGGAAAAAGACTGTGAGCCAATAGAAGAGCTTATATACCTTCCCGATGACAAACTGCTGTATTCTAAATATTATTGTGATAACAGTCCGAAGAAAGGCAATGCTGAATATATGCTCGATTTGAAGACAAAAAAGATAAAATTGGTTTTCCGAGAAGAAATTTTCAGACATGAAGTTTACAAAGATTATAAAGGCAGATATCTTTGGGATGGAGATGAGGTTAGATATCTTGATAATTTTAAGATAGTAGCTCCGTTTAAATGCGGAAAGCCTGTAATAGATAATGATCTTTTAAAATATCCAAAAGCGAATATTGATTATTGGGAGACTTTTCTTATGCCAAACCTTAAACTCTGGCTTATAAACATAGTAACCTACAATGAACATTCGGAAATGGGGGATTATCCTCTTGACAGTTATATATTCATATACGATCTTAAATGCAAGAAGAGAAAGATGTTGAAATTGAAAAACCCCACTGTTTTTCCCATGGATAATATGACATTTTCACCGGAAGGGGATAGGTTTGCAGTGATTGACGATTATAAAAGATTTGTAATAGTTGTTCTTGAAAGGGAGGGAAATCGTGAATTGTGAATTGTTAATCGTGAATCGGAGCTCCTGGCAAAACATTACGCTTAACAAAATCATAACCCTGTATAAACCAATAAGCTATGTAATTAGCCTTGAGCATTGAGCCATGAGCTTTGAGCAAAAAATTAAGGAGAGTTATTTGTTGCTTGCAATCAATTATTTTCTTTTTAAATATTATTTATTGAAAGAAAGATTACAAACAACAACAAACTCTCGACTTTCAAATTCAGCTCAGAGCTCAATGCTC
>JALVQI010000098.1 GCA_027031485.1 Candidatus Aminicenantota bacterium
CTTTTGCTTTTTCCGGTTTTCATATTTATTTTCTCCCCCTTCGGATAAAATGATTTAAAATATTAGCAAATCTTTTTTCAGGGGTCAAATAATTTTCAAAAATAAAAAAAATCGGAATTCACCGATCAAATTTATTTTGTCTATCCCTACAACATTTTATTACCCCTATTCACCATTCACAATTCACCATTCACGTTTCACTATTAACCTTTTTGTAAAAATCAATCTATAAATGGTATAATATTTGATAAATTATTGGTTTAAGGAGGTGAAAATGGCAAATCAGATAAAAACGACTCTTCTTTTAGGAGTTTTAACAGGATTTTTTATCTTTGTCGGGGAGCTTTTGGGGGGAAAATCGGGAATGATAATAGCTTTGATTTTCGCAGCTCTTGGAAACTTTTTCGCCTACTGGTTTTCAGATAAAATTGTTTTAAAAAGATACAGAGCTCAGGAAGTCACAAGGGAAGAGGCTCCCGAACTTTACTCTGTTGTTGAGGAGCTTTCAAGAAATGCAAACCTGCCGATGCCTAAAGTCTATATAATACCTGAAGAATCTCCCAATGCATTTGCAACAGGGCGAAATCCCAAGCATGCGGCTGTTGCTGTTACCTCAGGTCTGTTAAAACTTTTAGATATGAGAGAGGTTAGAGGTGTTCTATCTCACGAGCTTTCCCATGTGAAGCATAGGGATACCCTGATTTCAGCTGTTGCTGCCACAATAGCGGGAGCTATCCTGGTTTTAGTAAGAATAGCTCAATTTTCAGCTCTCTTCGGTTTCGGAGGAGATGATGATGAAGGAGGAGGACTTATCGGACTTTTGTTTTTTATAATAGTTGGGCCTATTGCGGCTCTTATAATCCAGATGGCGATTTCAAGGTCAAGGGAGTACTATGCTGATGAGGAGGGAGCGAAAATATCATCTGACCCATTGGCTCTTGCTTCAGCTCTCTCCAAATTGGATGCCTATTCAAAGAGAATTCCTCTTACAAGAGCCACTGAGACAACCTCCCATATGTTTATTGTAAATCCTTTCAGCGGAAAATCCATGATGAAACTTTTTTCAACCCATCCTCCGATTGAGGAGAGAATAAGAAGATTAAAGGAGATGGCAAGAATATAATTTAGGAGATAGATATGATTTCAATTGAGCTAATAAGGAATAATCCTGAAAAGGTAAAACAGGCTATGAGAAACAGGGGAGCTGATGTTGACATAGACCTTATCATATCCCTTGATCTGGAAAAGAGAAAACTTCAAAAAAGCCTTGATGATTTGAAGGCTGAAAAAAATAGGGTATCAAAACTCATAGGTCAATATAAAAGAGAGGGAAAGGATACAACCGAGCTTTTTCAGAGTATAAAAGGAAAGGGAGAAAAGATAAAGGAGCTTGAAGAGCTTTTAAAATCCAGGGATAAAGAGTTAAAAGATTTGCTTTACAGAATTCCGAATATCCCCCATGAGAGCACTCCTGTCGGAGAGAATGAAACATTTAACAAAGAGATCAGAAGATGGGGCAGGATTAGGGAATTTGATTTTGAACCCTTAGCCCATTGGGATATCGGAACATCTTTGAATATACTTGACTTTGAAAGAGCTTCAAAAATTGTTGGAGCGAGATTTGTGGTTTATAAAGGTCCTGGTGCAAAGCTTGAAAGAGCTTTGATAAACTTTATGCTTGACACTCATATAGAGAATGGATATACGGAAATTCTTCCTCCCTTTATAGCAAAGGCGGAATCACTGTATGGAACAGGAAATTTGCCAAAATTTGAGGAGGATCTCTTTAAACTCAGAGGGACAGATTGGTACCTGATTCCAACTGCTGAAGTTCCCCTTACAAATCTTCACAGGGATGAGATTATCGAAGAGGAAAAATTACCAATCAGATATGTGGCATATACTCCGTGTTTCAGATCCGAAGCAGGCTCCTATGGAAGAGATGTCAGAGGAATAATAAGACAGCATCAGTTTAATAAAGTTGAACTTATGACCTATGCCCATCCCGAAGATTCTTACAATGAGCTTGAATTTTTAACTGCCGAAGCTTCAAAAATTCTTGAACTTCTTGAACTTCCGTACAGAGTTATGGCTTTGAGTACAGGGGATCTGGGATTTTCTTCCGCCAAAACCTATGACCTTGAAGTATGGATGCCCGGACAAAACAGATTTGTTGAAATCTCTTCATGTTCAAATTTTGAAGAATTTCAGGCAAGAAGAGCTAAAATAAGGTTTAAGGATTCCAGAGATAAAAAGAATAAATTCGTTCACACCTTAAATGGTTCAGGTCTTGCGGTAGGCAGAACTGTTGCGGCAATCCTTGAAAATTATCAAACCAAGGACGGGCGGGTAAGAATACCTGAAGTTTTAAAACCCTATTTTAATGGAAGAGAGTATATAGGTGATTAATGTATATATTTGATGTAAAAGGGATTAATTTTGAAGGGAGAGTTCATGTACTCAAACTTCTTGGAGAGAGGAAAAAGGATATCTTTAAACTTTTAAAGGAGAGAGGACTTTTCCCTTTGAGTGTAAAATTTTCAAGTGAAAATTTTAAATATCTGACCAAAATTAAAAAGGTTTCTCAGAATGAAATTATAAATTTTAACAGAGAACTTTACTCTCTTTTAAAGGCAGGTCTTCCGCTTTTAAAATCTCTTTATATAATAAGGTCAAAGGTTGAGAATCCGTATTTTTCCATAGTATTGGATGAAATCATTTCAAGTGTTGAAAAGGGAGAGGCTTTTTCCGAGAGTGTTAAAAAATTTTCGGATGTTTTCGGTATTCTCTACTCTTCAATTTTAAGCTCCGGTGAAAAAAGCGGAAATCTTCCGAAAGTTATTTTTGATTATAATGAGTATTTGAAAAAAACTCAGCAGATGAAAAAGAGAATTAAAAGAGCTTTGATATATCCTTCCTTTGTTTTTACCTTTTCTTTGTTGGTATTTACATTCATAATGGTTTATATAATACCTAAGTTTGCAAAGTTTTATGAAAATTTTGATGCAAGTTTACCGATTTTAACTCAATTCACCATAGGTGTTGCAAAGTTTATGAAAAACTATATCCTGTTTTTCATCTTACTTTTTATTTTTCTGCTTTTTTTTATTAATAAACTGAAGAAAAACAGCAAGTTTAAGATTTTCTACGATAAATTAAAGCTTAAGATGCCATTTGGGTACCTTGTAAAGGATTTTTATATCTCAATATATTCCAGAAATATATCTTTAATGTTGGAGGGGGGAATAACAATTTTAAAGAGTCTCAATATTTCTCTATCTTCGGTAAAAAACAGCTACCTTTATAAAATTCTTTTGCCTGTGGAAAGGGATGTATTGGAAGGTGAGAGCCTTTCTTCAAGTTTTGAGAAGACTGGAATATTCCCATCATCTTATATAGAAATTGTAAAGGTAGGGGAAAGTTCAGGCTCCCTTGATAGGATGCTTAAAGAGGCAACCGAGTATCTTGAGGAGAGAATTGAAACAACTGTTGACTCTTTGATTTCCTTCTTGGAACCTGCTATTATAATTACTATGGGAATTTTAATTGCGGGAATTTTATTATCTGTTTATATGCCAATATTTTCTCTTGTGAGGGTAATACATTGAATATATCAAAAGAAAACATTAAAAAGTTTCCGGCTGAGATTCTTTACAGATATGTTTTTGTACCGATTTCCGAGGATGAAAAGAGGATTGAGATTTTAATTGAGGATCCCAACAATATTATTGCAATTGATGAAATTGAGAATTTAACAGGGAAAAAGGTCAAACCCGTAAAGGGTGATAAAAGTGAGATTTTAGATATTTTAAGAAGAACAGGGGTGGCGGATGACATATTAAAGGCTACCAGTGAAAAATTTGAAGCCGGAGAGGAAATAAGTGAAATTTCGGAAGATATTGTAAGTGAAACCATATCGGAAGAGGATCCTACGATAGTTAAATTAGTAAACACCATTGTTTTGAATGCTGTTCAAAAGCTCGCCTCAGATATTCACATTGAAACCAGAGAGAACAGAGTTGTTGTCAAATATAGAATAGATGGTGTTCTTGTTGATGCGATAGCTCCACTTGACAAAAGATTTTCGGAAAACATTATTTCAAGAATAAAGATTATGTCTGATCTTGATATATCGGAGAGAAGGGTACCGCAGGACGGAAGATTCAGGCTTAATATTAAAGGGAAAGAGATAGATTTCAGAGTTTCCATAATGCCATCAATATATGGTGAGGATGCTGTTATAAGAGTTCTTGACAGGGAGATGATAACAAGGTCTGTTTCAGAGCTAAAGTTGGATGTTTTAGGTTTTGATGAGCCATTGATAAAAAAGATAAGAAAATATATTTATTATCCGTATGGTATGGTTTTAATCACAGGGCCGACAGGTTCGGGAAAGACAACAACACTCTATGCTATTTTGAATGAAATAAAATCGGGAGAGGAAAAGATTGTTACGATTGAAGACCCGGTGGAGTATCAGATAGATGGGATTACACAGATAAATGTTAATGAAAAGACAGGGTTAACCTTTTCAAGAGGTTTGAGGTCAATCTTAAGACATGACCCTGATAAGATAATGGTCGGAGAGATAAGAGATCCTGAAACAGCCGAAATTGCGATTCAAGCTGCCCTTACCGGCCATCTTGTATTTACCACTGTCCATGCAAACAATGCTTTTGATGTTATAGGAAGATTTCTACACATGAAAGTTGATCCCTACAGCTTTGTATCCTCCGTAAACTGCATTATATCTCAAAGGCTTTTAAGAACTCTCTGTGACAGATGTAAGGTGGAGGTTAGCTATGGCGATGAATTTCTTGATAAGATAAAGGTTCCGAAAAAATATAAGGACGGAAAATTCTATGAACCTTCGGGATGCAAAGAGTGCAATTATACGGGATTCAGAGGAAGATCAGCCATAGGGGAGATTCTTGAATTTTCGGATACCATAAGGGATATGATACTTGAGAGAAAACCGCCTTCTGAGATTAAAAAAGAGGCTTTGAGAGAGGGACTTGTTCCTATGAGGATAAAAGGTATGGATAAGGTTTACAGAGGAATTACCACATTCAGAGAGCTTAATAAAGTCACTTTTGCAGAGGAAAATGGCAGTGCTTTTTAGAAATAAAAGAATCTTGTTTGACGGAGAGGAGTTTGTCTTTTTTGAAAAGGAAAAACTCAGAAGAGTTGAAAAAGATGATTTTTCCTTTAAAAACGGTAAGGTTGAACTTATAATAACAGAAAACCTATATCAT
>JALVQI010000099.1 GCA_027031485.1 Candidatus Aminicenantota bacterium
TTGCTTTTTCAGGCGAAGGCACGGTTTTCTCCGAGTTTATCTTTAACACCTCCATGGTTGGATATGAAAAAATAATAACGGATCCTTCTTATAAAGAGCAAACAATTGTCTTTACTTATCCTTTAATCGGAAACTATGGAATAAATGAAAAATTTTTTGAATCAAAAACGATACATGCTTCGGGCATTATCATAAGAGAATATAGTGATTTTTATAGTCATTACACTGCTAAGAAATCGCTGAAAAAACTATTAAATGAAAACAGTGTGTTTGGAGTTTCAGAGATTGATACCAGAGAAATGACAATAAATATTAGAAAATACGGGAGTGTAAAAGGGGGGATCTCAACCGAAATTTTAGACAAAGACAGGTTACTTCGGTTGGTAAAAGAATCTCCTCCAATAGAAGAAAAAAATCCTGTGGAAAAGGTCGTTGATAAAAGAACTGTGAAAATAAAAGGGAATAAAAGAGCAAAAGAAAAGCTTCTCATACTGAATTTCGGGATAAAGAAAAGTATAATTGAAAATCTAAAAAAATTTTTCGGAGAATTGATTCTTTCACCCTATGAAGAAAGCCTTCATAAAGAATTGGGTTCAGAAAAAATAGATGGAATCTTTTTATCAAACGGGCCGGGCGATCCGAGAAGAATAAAAAATATAGAAAATTTCATAAGAGCAGCGGCAAGTAAAAAAATACCAATTTTAGGTATCTGTTTTGGTCATCAGCTGGTCGGAAAAGCTTTCGGACTTGATATAGTAAAGCTCCCTTTTGGCCATCATGGAGGAAATCATCCGGTGAAGAATTTAAAAGACAATAAGGTTTATATTACTGCTCAAAATCATAATTATGCTATATCTCTAAGTAGTATAGAGAAATCTGAGTATTTTGAAGTCTCCTGGATTAATCTTTTTGATAATACGGTGGAAGGAATGATTCACAAAGAGCTTCCAATCTATACTGTTCAGTTTCATCCTGAGGCCTCACCCGGGCCCAATGATGCTAAGGAACTTGTTTTTAAAACCATGTATAATCTTGTTAAAGGAAAAAATGTCTAAAAGAGAAGATATTAAAAGAATACTTGTAATCGGCTCAGGACCTATCCTTATAGGACAGGCGGGAGAATTTGATTATTCCGGTTCCCAAGCAATTAAAGCTTTAAAGTCATTGGGCTATTATGTGGTGGTGATAAACAGCAACCCTGCGACAATAATGACAGACCCTCATTTGTCAGACAGAGTATATGCTGAGCCAATAATTCCGAATTTGATCGAACAAATTATAATAAGGGAAAAAATAGATGCGATTTTGCCAACAGTCGGAGGACAAACTGCTTTAAATGTTGTAAAAAAAATGAATGAAGAGGGAACTATAAAAAAGTTAGAAGTGGAAATATTAGGAGCTTCTGTAGATTCAATAGAGATTGCCGAAAACAGAGAAAAATTTAAAACCGCGATGAAAGAAATCGGTCTCAAAACACCAAAAAGTTTTATTGTCCACACAAGAAAAGAGGCAATGAATGTACTGGAAAAGATTGATTTTCCCTTGATTCTGAGGCCATCTTTTACTCTCGGGGGTACGGGTGGAGGGATTGCCAAAAATCTGTCTGAATACAAAAAGCTGATAGATATTGGTTTATTAAAATCTCCTACAAAAGAGATTTTGATTGAAGAATCTCTAATAGGCTGGAAAGAATTTGAGTTTGAAGTGGTCAGGGATTTAAACGATAATGCAGTGATTGTCTCATCAATAGAGAATTTTGATCCAATGGGGGTTCATACCGGAGATAGTATAACCGTCGCCCCTGCACAAACTTTAACGGATGAAGAGTATCAAAAACTAAGAGATTATTCCATCAAAATTATAAGAAAGGTAGGTGTGTCTACGGGAGGTTCAAACATACAGTTTGCCGTAAATCCTCAAAATGGGGATGTAAGAGTAATAGAGATGAATCCGAGAGTCTCAAGGAGTTCTGCTCTTGTCTCAAAAGCAACCGGTTTTCCGATTGCCAAAATAGCTGCACAACTTTCTGTAGGGTTAACCCTTGATGAAATAAAAAATGAAATAACCAGAGTTACACCGGCTTCATTTGAACCCGCCCTTGATTATATTGTTGTGAAAGTTCCGAGATGGGACTTTAAAAAATTTAATACGAAGAAAACATTATCAACACAGATGAAATCTGTCGGTGAAGTTATGGCAATAGGTTCAAATTTCAGGGAAGCTTTCCAGAAAGCTTTGAGATCTCTGGAAATAGATGTTAACGGCTTACACGACCCAAAAGTATCAACTATTTCAGACAAAAAACTAAAAAAACTTCTTAAAGTCCCAACCCCGGGAAGACCTTTTTACATAAAGGAAGCCTTTTTAAGAGGTTTTAGCACAAAAGAAATATACGGATTAACAAAAATAGATCCCTGGTTTCTTAATAATATAAAACTTATAGCAGAGCAGGAAGAGCTTTTAATGAAAGAAAAAAGAAAGCTATATGATCCCACCTTTTTAATGAGAATGAAAAAATCCGGTTTTTCTGATGAAAGGATTTCGGAAATTTCCGGAGTTTCTACAAAAGAAATAAGAAAGATAAGAGAAAAAAGTAATATAATTCCTGTCTATAAGAAGGTGGATACCTGTGCAGGTGAGTTTGAATCACAAACACCATATTTTTATTCCACTTACCAGAAAACGAATGAATCCATACCTTCTAAAAAAGAAAAAATAATTATACTGGGAGGAGGTCCTTTTAGAATAGGGCAGGGGATTGAATTTGATTATTGTGCGTCAAAGGCTGCCATTACTTTGAAAAAGATGGGAATAGAGACAATAATGATAAACTGTAATCCGGAAACTGTTAGCACAGATTATGATATATCTGACAAACTTTACTTTGAACCTCTCTTTATTGAAGATGTGATGAATATCATAGAGCTTGAAAAACCTTCAGGCATTATACTCCAGCTCGGAGGCCAAACACCATTAAAACTTGCGAAAGAATTATCTCAAAAGAAAATTAAAATACTCGGAACTTCTTATGAAACAATAAATGAGGCGGAAGATAGGGAAAAATTTATTTCTCTCCTTGAAGAATTAAATATAAATTACCCCCATGGAAGAGCTGTTTTTACTTTTGAAGAAGCAATAAAAAGCGCAAAAAAGATAGGTTTTCCTGTTTTAGTAAGACCTTCCTATGTTTTAGGGGGAAGAGGGATGGCAATTGTTTATAATTCTGAGGATCTTGAAAGATATGTTAAAAATGCAGTTAAAATCACTAAAGAATATCCCATTCTTATAGATAAATTTCTTGAAGATGCCTTTGAAGTTGATGTTGACGCTTTATCGGACGGAGAATCCGTTTTTATTGCAGGAATAATGCAACACATAGAAGAAGCCGGAATACATTCAGGAGATAGTTCTTCAGTCCTTCCAACATATCTTGTGGAACCAAAGTATATAGATGAAATAAAAGAGATAACAGGTAAAATCTCAAAAAAGCTTAATATTATCGGTTTTATAAACATTCAATTCGCAATAAAAAATGATACGGTTTATGTTCTTGAAGTTAACCCGAGAGCCTCGAGAACAGTTCCTTTTGTATCCAAATCAACAGGACTACCTTTAACGGAGATAGCAGTAAGATTAATGCTTGGCGAGAAATTAAAAACTATGAATTTGGATGAAATATCGAGACAGAATTACTATACAGTTAAATCGCCTGTTTTTTCTTTTGATAAGTTCGAAGGTATAGATCCGATTTTAGGACCTGAAATGAGAAGTGTCGGGGAAACAATGGGAATTAGTGAATTTTTTGGGGAAGCTTTCGTCAAAGCAATGATAGGAGCCGGTTTTTCTTTACCTACCGAAGGGAATGTTTTTATCAGTGTGAACGATTTCGATAAAGAGAAAATTAAGTTTATATCTAAAAAGCTATTGAAATTAGGTTTTAAGATTTTTGCCACAGAAGGAACTTACGGAAAACTTATTAGCTGGGATGTGACAGCAAAAAAGATAGCGAAGGTAGGGGAGGGAAAACCGGATGTTCTTGATTTTATAAGAGAAGGAAAATTTTCCCTTATTATAAATACTCCTCTCGGAAGAAAAGCATATCAGGATGATTTAAAAATAAGGGAAGCAGCTCTTGAAAGAAAAATTCCCTGTATAACAACAATCTCATCCGCAAGAGCGGTAGTAGATGGCATCGGCTGGCTGAAAAAACACAGAATAGCTATTCACAATCCTTTAAAATATCATATAGGTTTTTAGTTAAGGTCTTATACTATAAACAATCTTAAACACCAATCTATCCCGGAGAGGGATAAACCTTGATCTCGGATCCCATCTCCTCTCCCAGTTTTTATTAAAGGTTACATAGAGTTTATTTCCCGGAGATATCCTCCACATAAATCTAATATTCGCTCCAAGCTCCTTTGATACATCATCATACTGAATGTAATTTAACAATGCCAGATCAGGAGAGAAAAACAGATCCGCCTTTATCCTGTATAAATTCTCATCAAATTTCCCTTGAGGTAAATTACCCTTTATAAATTCTCCCTGAGCCTGTAAATTTAAGTATCCGTCCAACTTCAAGGTCAATCCCAATTCCATATCTCCCATATGTCCGCTGTAAAATTCTCCGAACCTATAGCTCAAATCAAAAACCACCTTCCTGAATGAGGCACTATTGAACTCAAATCTGTACCTTGTATAATTGTACGCTCCCGCAGGAATCAACACCCCCTCAGCCACTTCAAAATCATAGGGCAGTACATCATAGTTCGGCATTACATTAAACTCTATATGCTCCCCGGATTCTGTCCTGAGATTTATGGGCGCTGTGAATATCATCCTTGTCTCAAGTCTCCCGCTGAGATCCCAGTAAAACATCCCATAGAGTTGAAAAAAGAATTGCCTTACCAGTCTACCTATTATTCCCTTCTGAGGTCTTGGCTGAAAATCAAGGCCTGTTCTTAAGCTCTGAATATTGTTTCTCGGTAAAAAACCCAGCCCCGGATTTAAAGAATCCCCGAAGTATGTGTATGTCAAAGAGGCATCTATCAAATCATTCGGATAATCTATCTTAAATCCGTATCCATAGTGTCTCCCTCCTTCTATTTCATTCCAGTTGTATACTCCCCACAATCCCGTGGAAAAATTCTTCTTCCCGAATAACTTCGATGTCTGATAAACAAAATCCACTCCTATTAATCTGTTTATACCATCACTGCCCGCTTCTCCGTCCGTGAAAATTA
>JALVQI010000100.1:0-7500 GCA_027031485.1 Candidatus Aminicenantota bacterium
GGTCTATTCCCAGATGAGTGAGTTTAGTGAAAAAATTATAAATGAGTTGGAGGCTCAATTATGAAAAAATCAGTTCCGCTTCCTTGTATGTTTTTTTTCTCATACACAACATTCTTGACAAGTGCCTGTTAGCATCTTCCCTTTCTCTTTCTTACTCATTTTCTTATACCTCGCTGCATTCTTCTTGACAATTTCTCTTTTTTGTTTCATATTAAGCTCCCCCTTGGGGAATCTTACAGTCATTGGTTGTCACCTCCTTCTTTTTTTGGAGGTGATAACCTTTTTTTAAAGTTTTTTCAAGTCTTCTCATCTTTTCTTCCTCCTTTTCGGTATGATTTTTTTGACTAAACTTATCCGTTTCGGTAAGATTATTTTTGACGCAGAGGGTAATCTTGAATGATGTTTGTTAAATTGATACAATTAAAATGATAATAATTAATAATATCGGAGGTATAATAATATGAGTATTATAAAGGCTTTTAAGGGTGTGAGACCAAAGAAGGAGCTGGTTGAAAAGATAGCTTCCCCCCCGTATGATGTTTTATCATCAAAAGAGGCAAGAGAGCTTGCGAAAGATAATCCGTACAGTTTTCTTCATGTTATTAAACCTGAGATTGACCTTGAGGAAGGTATAAACCTATATGATGAAAGGGTTTATAAAAAAGCTGCCGAAAATTTCAACAATTTTATGGAAAAAGGTTATCTGATTCAGGATAATGAACCATATTTTTATATTTACAAACAGATAATGGGTAATCATTCTCAAATAGGTTTTGTAGGTGTTGCTTCTGTGGAAGATTATGAAAAGGGAATAATAAAAAAACATGAGCTTACAAGAGAGGAAAAGGAGATTGATAGGACCAGGCATATTCTTTCATTGAATGCTCAAGCAGGCCCTGTTTTCTTAGTTTACAGAAAAAACGAATCCGAGAGTTTGAATAGTATTCTTGAATCTGTTGAAAAAGAATCCCCTGAGTATGATTTTACATCCTCTGACGGGGTAAGACATATATTCTGGGTTATAAAAGACAAAGCTTTGATTAATTCCATTGAGTCCGCTTTTGAAAAAATACCCTACCTTTATATTGCCGACGGACATCATCGTTCTGCTGCTGCTCTGAGAGTGAGAAACATTAAAATGAAAGAAAACAAAAATCACACAGGCAAGGAACCTTACAACTTCTTTTTAACGGTTATTTTCCCGCATGATCAGATGAATATTATGGCCTACAATAGAGTTATAAAGGATCTTAATGGTTTTACGGTGGAAGAGATTTTAAAGAGAATGGAAAAGGTTTTCGAAATTAATGAAACAGACAGACAGGCACCAGTTCAAAAGCATAATATTGTAATGTATGTTGAAGGGAAATGGTATTGCCTCTCTGTAAAAAAAGAGGCTTTTAATCCTGAGGATCCCATAGAAAGTCTTGATGTTCAGATTCTTCAAAAAAATGTAATTTCACCGATATTCGGAATAAATGATATAAGAAAGGATAAGAGAATAGATTTTGTAGGCGGGATCCGAGGAACAGAATATCTGAAAAAACTTGTTGATTCCGGAGAGTTTAAGGTAGCTTTTTCCATGTATCCTACTTCGATAGAGGAACTTCTAAAGGTTGCAGATGCAAAAAAAATCATGCCTCCTAAATCAACATGGTTTGAACCAAAATTAAAATCAGGTGTTGTTGTTCATCTTTTAAAATGAGGTGAGTTATGGGAATATTTAAAAAACATCTTTTAACAAAAAAGCTTAACAATATACCATTTTTATTAAATCAGAAAGGAAGTTTAAGCTATTCGTCCCTTGGTTTTAAAGACCTTTATCAGATTTTTTTAAATCATATAAGGTTTTTTAATTTTGTATTTATCAATGAGATTATAGAAAAGGAGTATTCATACAAAGAGGTGGCAGATATTCTGTCCGGTGATTTTTCTCTTTTAAATGATGATAACAATATCAGGGTTCATGAATTTTTAGTTCAAACCTTCTCATCTTCTCTCTTTTCAAAGATTGAAGACAGAAAGTACTATTATTCGATTTTTTCAAAGGTGAAAACCTATGCAAAACCTGTTTTTTTAAGTATGGATGAAAATCACTTAAAGATAATAACGAATGATTTTTTAAATGTTTTTAATCTGTATATTTCATTTTTGTATGAAACTTTGAAAATCAAGCTCTTTTATTATGAAAAAGATCAAAAATTGTGGGATAGTTTTCTTCCCCTGGTGGACAAAGAACATCCCCACATTTATTCCCTTTCAACGGGTTTGTTTGTGGATCTTTTCCCCTTTGTGATCTTTAGGGATGGAGAGTTTTTAGTATGGCAGGGAGCTCTTTCTCCTTTTACCTATAAGAATGAAAAAGGAGAGATTTTAGAAGTCAAAACAGAGGAGATAAGAGAAAAAATTCTTGAATATTGTGAATATTTCTTTTTAACTGAAAAAGCCAAGACAATTTTAAGCGATTCTGATAATCAATACATAAGAAGAGCTTTTAGAAATCTTGAAAAAATAAAGAGAGATGAAAGTAAAGGGGACTATCTTTCCTTAATAAAGGATGTGTCAAATTATAAGTTCAGTTATAGGGCTCAGGAGAGAGAAAATAAATATCTCGAGTATTTGATTGCCAAAGCTTATAAGAAATTGGGTAATTTTTCTCAGGCAATTGTGTTAATGGAAAAAGTGATGGAAATGAGTCCTGATTTTCACTATCCTTACCTCTTATTAATTGAGATTTATATTAAAAACAATCAACCGACAAAGGCAAATTTTTTAATTGAGAGATTAAAAAAGCATGTTTTTCAGCCGGAGATTTTGAAAAGGGTTTCAAAATTACAGGAAGCTTTGTTAAAGAGAAAGGGAACTTCTTCAAAATTAAAACTTGACAAGGAACTAATAGATCTGAAAAAAAGAATGGAAGAGATGTCACCTGTGATTATTGGCAGAGAAGATAAAACCATGGAAGCCCTGGAAGCACTAAGCTGTATGAGAAAAAATTCCTTGATTATTTTGGGTGATCCGGGTGTCGGAAAGACATCAATTGTTTATAATGTTGTACATAAGATTGTAAAGGAAGAAGTCCCTGAAAACCTTAAGGATATTCCTGTTTATGAGTTAAACATAGGAGCACTTTTCTCAGGGACAAAGTACAGAGGTCAATTGGAGGAAAAGCTTCTTGCGATGTTTAATAGACTTGAAGAGGAACAGGCACTTCTTTTTGTGGATGATATGAATTTTCTTATTGGAAATGATGCTACCAAAGGAGCTTCTTTTGATTTTTCCTCTTTTCTTAAACCGTATCTTGAAAGAAAAAAACTTAAAATCATAGCAACTTCGAATTATGAAGATTATATAAAGACAGTTTCAAGAATACCTGTTTATACCCGTTTGTTTCAGAGGCTTGATTTAAAGGAATTGGACAGGGATGATGTTTCTATAATACTGAAGATAAAAGCTGACGAACTCTCAAGGTATCATAATGTTACCATTGATATCGAGAGGATAGTGGAACATATAGAGCTTGTAAAGCAATTTTTCAGGGAAAGAATGCTTCCCGATAAAGCCATAGAACTTCTTGACAGAACATGTTCGAGAGTTAATTATGAATATTTCAGAGGTGAAAGAGAGGATAATATTGTGGGAGAACTTGATTTTCTTAAAACCATAGCACAGACAAAGGGAGTTGAGCTCAGTACTATTTCAATGTCATTAAAGGAGAGACTGAAGAATCTTTCCTCTAATCTTAAAAAATCCATTATAGGGCAGGATAGGGTAATAGATGAATTGGTGAAAAAGATTATTCCTGCAAAGATGGGATTTAAGTTAAATCCCGATAGACCGGATGGGGTTTTCTTATTTATCGGGCCTACAGGTGTTGGTAAAACAGAACTTGCCAGAAAGCTTGCAAAGGAGCTTTATGGTGATGAAAAAAAGCTTTTAAGATTTGACATGTCAGAGTATATGGAGGAATTTACATTTTCAAGATTGATCGGAGCTGCTCCCGGTTATGTCGGTTATTATGACCAGAATCAGTTAACA
Organism: Candidatus Aminicenantota bacterium; assembly: GCA_027031485.1. Classification (GTDB taxonomy): domain Bacteria; phylum Acidobacteriota; class Aminicenantia; order JAMOAD01; family JAMOAD01; genus JALXDT01. The sequence continues at coordinate 4,039 of JALVQI010000100.1, forward strand.
GATGAGATGAAAAAGGATCCTTACAGAGTAATACTTCTTGATGAAATTGAGAAAGCTCATCCTCAACTTATAAATATATTTTTGCAGGTTTTTGATTCCGGAGTTTTGACTGATGCAAGGGGAAATAAGGCTTATTTTGATAATTCCATAATTATTATGACATCAAATGTAGGAACATCTCTCTTTTCAAAAATCAATGTTGGTTTTGATGATAATGGTATTAAAAAGGGTAAGGTTACAAAATCAGAATTATCCGCTGAGATAAAGAGATTTTTCAAACCCGAGTTTCTTAACAGGGTTGATGAAATCCTGTACTTTAACTCATTAACAAAAGAGGATGCTAAGAAGATTGTTGCAATAAAAATAGATGAGTTTAACAAAAAGATGAAAAACAAACTTTCGGTGGAAGCTGATGATTTGATTATAGAGCATCTTGCTGAAAGGGGGTTTTCTCAGGAATTCGGGGCAAGGGAGATTCTTAGAGTTTTACAGAATGAACTTCTTTTAAAAATTGCGAATAAACAGCTTTTGTCTGAAGGTAATTTTAGAAAGGTTTTTGTTTCATTTGATAAAAAAACAGAAGAAATAATTATAAGGGAAGAAATCCTTGAAACGGATAATATAAAGGTGGGAAAGGAAGAAGAGACAGAAAATTAAATTATTTTTCTTTTAATTTTTTAGATAATTGTTTGAAAACATACTTTATCTCTTCAAATCCTTTGAAAATTATAATTATTGAAAGTATTGTAAATGATGATACCGCAAAAATCAAAAGTAAAGCCCAGAATATTTCATATCCTTTCATTTTAATTCTCCTCTTAATCCTTTAAAGGTTGTATTATATTGTGTACGAATGAGCCTATTATCATTCCACCTGCAGCTATAATATAACTCCAGTATCCTAAAACGCTTGCGCTGTTTATAGGATCTTTTGGATATAGATTCTTTATAAAATCGGGGAAGATATCTCTAAAACTCTGCGGGAAAAAGTACCAGGCAACTACCATTGCACCTAAAATGAAGGCAACATAAGCTCCTCCGCTTCTCGCCCTGAATAAGCCGAATTTCTTTTTTTCAAAGTAAATCCCACCTATGGCTGAAATTAAAGTGCCTGCAAGATATAGATTCCCTGAAAGCATCAGATAGAAGAATACCAGCCCCTGAAAATGATAGAAGAAAGACCACCAGATAATAAAAACCATAACAGAAAGCATTGTTAGTCTGCTTATGATCATCTGAGTTTTGTTGGGAAGATCCTTTCCGCCTCTTAGTTTGTTTGCCACCACACCAATAATATCCTGCGAGATCACAGAGCTCCATGAAAGAAGGTAGCTTGCATAGGTTGACATTGATGCTGCTAAAAGAGAGGCGAAAACAAGCCCTAAAATTCCTTTCGGAGTTAAATGCAATATCATCAGAGGAACAGCCTGCATCGGATCTGCAGGTTTTCCCGGATGCAAGGTAAAGTATGAAAGTGCCAAGATCCCCCAGAATACGGGAATAACGGCTCTTGCTAAAAACATCACACTGGACCATGTGAAAATCTTTCTTCCTGTTTTTGTGTTTTTGGCACTAAATATCCTCATTGTTATAAAAGGAGCTACAGCTAAAACTGAAAGCTGAAAGATAAGCTGCCAGGCGATAAAACTCCAGCCGAAATCTCCGATGAAAGGATTAAATCCTTTCTCACCGAAATTTTTTGAGATTGAGGCGACAATATTACCCCAACCCATGTTGACTACTCCGATGATTACAATAAAGACCATTCCAAAGCTGAGTAGAATAAATTGAATATAATTGGTAATGATAACCGATACCATTCCTCCTAATGCTGTGTATATTAAAACTATAGTAAGCATAACCACCATTGTAAATAAAACGTATTTATGAGGTATTCCTGTTATTGTGTTTATAAAGTTTGCTTCAATCCCCGGGAAAACTCCGAAATTTATTATACCTCCAATGGCCATTAAAAGAGCTGAAAGAAATCTGATACCTCTTCCGAATCTTTTCTGGAAAAGCTCGGGGAGAGTCATTATTTTCATGTCCATTAAAGGTTTTACGATAAAACCTGTTTTGCCTAAAAAAACAAAAACAATAAAAAATGGTATTCCAATCATTAGAGCAACAAAGCCATTCTTGTATCCTGCCTCCGATAGATACATATATGTAATAATTCCGATCTCACTGCTGAGAAGGGAAACCAGGCCGAGGTGAAATCCCATTGACCTGTCAGCCACAAGAAAATCCGCCATATTGCCAATATATTTTTTTACAAAGGAACCTGAATAGATTATAAGAATAATGTAGGCTGAAACGATGATGTAATCCAAGAGAGTAAAATTCATTTTACCTCCATTAAATTAATTTGAAATTTGATGTTAACAAATAAATCCTTTGTAGTCAATTTAACTGGATGTTCAATAACAATCATACCCAAGCGGATAATCTTAATGAAATAATTTTATACTGGAGAAAGTTTTATTAATTTGTTATCATAAAAAATGAAGAAAAAAGCTATTATTTTTGGCCTCTTTATCATTGTTTTAATCTCCGTAATTTTAGTGTTTTTAAAAGAAAGGAATAGGGTAAAAGGAAACAATTCCCTAAATATTATTGTTTTTACTCTTGATACGACTCGTGCGGATAAAATTAGTGCCTATGGTTATAAATATAGAACAACTCCTAATATGGATAAACTGGCGGAAAAAGGCGTGATATTTTTAAATGCCAGAACATCCGTTCCTTTAACATTACCCTCCCATTGTTCCATATTTACCGGAACTTATCCTCTCTATCATAAAGTCAGAAATAATGGGAATTATTTTCTTAATAAAAAGATTATAACTTTGGCAGAGGTTTTAAGAAATAATGGCTTCACTACAGCAGCCATTGTTTCTGCCTTTGTGCTCGATTCAAGATATGGGATTAATCGGGGTTTTGATTATTATGATGATAATATTAAACCTCAGGTTAATAGTGGGGATTGGCAACCTGAGAGAAGAGCAAAAAGAATTTATGAGCTTTTTTCCAAATGGTTTGATAATAATTCCGAAAAACATTTCTTTGTCTGGCTTCATTTTTATGATCCTCATATGCCCTACGATCCGCCGGAGGATAAATATATTATGGATTATGATGATCCCTATGATGGGGAAATTGCCTATATGGACCACTATATTGGAGAGATAATAAAACTTTTAAGAAAAAAGGGTGTCTTAAAGAATACTTTACTTGTTTTCGCAGGGGACCATGGTGAAGCTTTCGGAGAACATAAGGAAATCGGGCACGGGGTGTTTTGCTATGAAGAGACTCTTAAAGTGCCTTTTATTATGTATGCCCCTTCAGCTTTACCCGTACACAGGGTTGTTAAAAGAGATGTTAATTTGATTGATTTAATGCCAACTGTTCTGGATATTCTGAATATAAAAATTCCGAGACAGGTAGAGGGTAAATCATTAG
>JALVQI010000100.1:12500-38921 GCA_027031485.1 Candidatus Aminicenantota bacterium
GTTTCCTGGACAAGGTCAGTCCATCCAGGGTTAGCCGGCCCCTAAGGTGAGGCCGAAAGGCGTAGCCGATGGGAAGTAGGTTAATATTCCTACGCCAGCGATAAGCGTCCGATGGGGGAACGCAGAAGGCTAAGCCGACCGTACAGCTGGAAAAGTACGGTTGCCGAGTAGGGCGTTGATCCCGGTAGGCAAATCCGCCGGGGGAGTCTGAGTAAGGTGACGAAGCTCGCTATGCGGGTGAAGCGGCTGAAGCCACGCTGCCGAGAAAAGCCTCTAAGGGTTAAGCTTATTGCTGACCGTACTATAAACCGACACAGGTGGGTGAGGCGAAAAGCCTAAGGCGCACGCGTGAATCCTCCTTAAGGAACTCGGCAAATTGGCCCCGTAACTTCGGGAGAAGGGGTGCCCCGTTAGGGTGAAAGAGACTCGCTCTCTGAGCCCGAGGGGGTCGCAGTGAAAGGAGCCTGGCGACTGTTTACCAAAAACACAGGACTCTGCAAACATGTAAGTGGATGTATAGGGTCTGACGCCTGCCCGGTGCCGGAAGGTTAAGGGGAGGGGTTATCCCGCCCTGCTTGCAGGGCGGGAGAAGCTCTGAACCGAAGCCCCGGTAAACGGCGGCCGTAACTATAACGGTCCTAAGGTAGCGAAATTCCTTGTCGGGTAAATTCCGACCCGCACGAAAGGCGTAACGACTGGGTTGCTGTCTCAAGGAGGGGCGCGGCGAAATTGTACTGGCAGTGAAGATGCTGCCTACCCGCAGTTGGACGGAAAGACCCCGTGAACCTTTACTACAACTTAGCATTGAATTTTGGTGCGGTATGTGCAGAATAGGTGGGAGGCTGGGAAGTCTCGACGCCAGTCGGGATGGAGCCGCCAGTGAGATACCACCCTTACCGCATTGAAGTTCTAATCTCGCAGGTTATCCCTGCGAGAGACAGTGTTAGGTGGGTAGTTTGACTGGGGCGGTCGCCTCCTAAAGCGTAACGGAGGCGCCCAAAGGTTCCCTCAGCGTGATTGGAAACCACGCGTAGAGTGCAATGGCATAAGGGAGCTTGACTGTGAGACCGACAGGTCGAACAGGCGCGAAAGCGGGGCATAGTGATCCGGTGGTCCCGTGTGGAAGGGCCATCGCTCAACGGATAAAAGGTACTCCGGGGATAACAGGCTTATGGAGCCCAAGAGCTCATATCGACGGCTCCGTTTGGCACCTCGATGTCGGCTCATCGCATCCTGGGGCTGTAGAAGGTCCCAAGGGTTCGGCTGTTCGCCGATTAAAGCGGTACGTGAGCTGGGTTCAGAACGTCGCGAGACAGTTCGGTCCCTATCCGCTGTGGGCGCAGGAGACTTGAGGGAAGCTGCTCCTTGTACGAAAGGATCGGAGTGGGCAAACCTCTGGTGAACCAGTTGTTCCGCCAGGAGCATAGCTGGGTAGCTACGTTTGTTCTGGATAACCGCTGAAGGCATCTAAGCGGGAAGCCAATCCCAAGATTAGGTCTCCCTTCCTCTTAGTGAGGACTAAAGGCCCCTTGTAGACTACAAGGTTGATAGGCTGGGTGTGTAAGTCCGGTAACGGATTGAGCTAACCAGTACTAATCGGCCGTGAGGCTTAACCACTAAATTTTTAAAACCAGCCTGCACAGACAACAAATTTTAATATTTATAAAATGAAATAATTTGCCCGGTGCTTATACCGGAGGTGAAACACCCGGATCCATTCCGAACCCGGCAGTTAAGACCTCCAGGGCCGATGATACTGCTCCCGCGAGGGAGTGGGAAAGTAGGTCAGTGCCGGGCTTTTTTTATTTTAACTGAGATTTTTTATTCTTTTAAAATCTTTTCAATCTTTACAAAAGTTGAGTGAAATTGTGAGCCTTTGTATATGGGATGGGGTTTATCTTCCGTAAAAAGATTCGGAGAATAACCTGTTATGCTTTCCCATGGAGCCTTATATATTAATAAAACTCCGGGCGGGACCTCATTCTTAACTTCGGCAATCATCTCAGCTCTGCCTCTTTCATTGTAGACCCTTATTTTTTCTCCGGATCTTATTTTATACTTTTTTGCTTCCATTGAATTTAAAAAGGCTCTGTCAGGCAGAAAGTTTGTAGTTATCTTAAAGTATTGAGATGAAGTTAAATCTCTATGGACCGGAGAGATTAATCTTAAATATCCCTCAGGAGCCTTTTCCTCTTCATAAAAAGGTGTTTCAGGAGCATTATTGAGCTTTATTTTAAATTTTATCTTTCCTCTCTTTCTTTCTCTCTGGGGAATTTCAAGAAAACCTTTTTCTTTTAATTCTTTGAATGAAAGATTATAAAATGACAGGTATTTTTCAGCTATTTCCTCTTCTGTTTCATAAAAAGAATCATCCTTGAATCCCATTGCTTTTGCTAATAATCCAAATTGTTCGTAATTGCTTTTTGATTCAAACAATGGTTCAATAACTTTTTGATTTATTTGAATATAGTTATGAAAATAGGATTTTGCAATATCAAAGTATTCAAAGAATGTTGAAGCCGGAAGTATTACATTGGCTAATTTTGCTGTGTCAGTAAAAAATATGTCCGAAACAACCACAAATACATCTTCTTTTAAGAGAGCCTCCTTAACTCTGTTTGAATTTGGGCTTGTTGAAACAGGGTTTGCATTGAAAACAAAGAGAACCTTGATTTTACCCTTTTCAATGACATCCGGAAATAGCATCTGATTATACTTTTTTAATTTCCCGAGATTTGTTCCTTTGAGGTAATCGGAGGCTTTTTTATTCTTTACCATTCTTGAAAAGAATATCTTTGAACCTGTGAGAGCTGCAAGGGTTGCTATTGCCCTTACTATCTCTCCACCATTCCTTTGCCTTTGAATACCATATCCGATATAAAAATAGGCAGGCTTGAATTTGTAAAGATTTGATATGAATTTTTTCATCTGTTCGTATGTTACGCCGGATTTTTCAACTGCTTCTTCTATTGATATGTTCTCAAGTATCCATTCTTTTATAAATTCATAATCCTCAACATTTTCCTTTATATAATCTTTATCCACAAGGTCTTCTTCTATCAGAATCCTTGATATTGCATAAGCTACAAACCAATCTGTTGAAGGTTTTGGTCTCAATATTTGATATGAATCTTTAAGGCTTACTGTTTTAATAACATCTATTCCTATTATCTTTAGATTATGTTTTAAAATTAAAAACCAGTGATGGAGAGAGCTCCACTTGGGGTTTCCACCCCATATGATTGCAAGATTGTGTTTTTCAATATCCTCAGGATAAATTTGAAATGCATCATAGTTCATTTTTTTGAGAACTTCCTGGCCATTTCTATCACAGATGGCAGATTCAAACCCGATTGCTTCCAATTTTCTGAAAAATCTTTCGGGGTAGTTTTTGCTTATTAACCCGGAGCTTCCGTAATATGAATAAAATCCTATTTTGTCAGGATTTTTATTAATGGCATCTACAACTTTTTTTATAGCCTCCTCCCATGTAACATTCTTCCAGTTTAAAAATTCCCCTGCCATGGGCTGTTTGATTCTTGTCGGATGGTTTAAATATTTTAAAAGTTTATTCCCTTTGGGACATAAAAAACCTGAAGTGATAGGATGTTTCTCAAATCCCCGTATATCTCTGATTTCCTTTCTGTCATAGATTGTTTCAATTAAACAGGTGTCATAGCAATCCCTTAAACATGTCGTAAAAAATTTTTTCATTGAAGCACCTTAATCTGACTTTTTTCATAAACTCTTATTTCCGGGACTCCTCTGTATTGGCTTACAAATCCGAACACCTCTATCTTTTTCCCTTGAAATTTCAGGATATCCGGATAAAAATTCATTTTAAATTTTAATGGAATTACAAGTTTAAAGGAATGTCTGTAATCATGGGAAGAATTTATGAATATATCTTTTCTCCCAAAATAAACATTGTAAACTCTGAATCTTACCTTTGCAATATTCCCGATGATTGCTTTCATATAGCTGAGATCTTCTATTGGTTTTAAATACCTGACTCCCCAGAGTCCTCTCATATTTGCTTTTGCAAATTCCTCAGCCTCTTTAAATCTTTTTTTCATTTCTTTATTAAAGTTGTATCTTAAAAAAGCCTTTGCAAAACCTCTTTTGAGAATCTCTTCATTGTATAATTTCGTATTATCATACCATAGGTAAATTAAAATCCTTCCGAATTTGTCAACTCCATCTCCTCCGATAGTGAAATGAACACTCTTTTTATTTAAGGTGTAGTAAGCAAAGTCCTTACCTATTCTTCCGTATATTCTGTACTCTTCAAAGGGACTATTTAATTCATAGGAATTTATTCCTATTATTCTCGCCTCTTTTAAATATCCTGATTCTGTTTTTAAAATCAGACTGTCTCCGTCTATTACCCTTTCTACAACAGCTTTTCTCCATTTTTTTCTGAGATAAAGCTCGGCTGAGAGTTTGTCTATATCCTGCTTGAAAGATTTTCTAAGCCTCTTATCCTTTGTTGTTGAATAAAAAGAGTGGAGAACTTTTATTGCTTCTTCAAGCTCTCCTGTCTCAGTATAAAATTTTGAAGAAAGTGACGGAATGTAGGGGGGATGAGATGGTTTTTTTGAAGCGATTTCATAGTATTTAGCGGCAAGATGTCTGTCTTTTACATTATAATAATATATAAAACCGGTAAGTTCAGGTATTTTCCAGCTTTCAGGCAGATATTTTTCTCCGGATATTAATAATTTTGTAGCTTTGTGGGGATATTTATCCGATAAAAGCCTGCCTCCCATTAAAATTGCCTGTAGATTGTATGAATCTATTTCACAAACATTTTTAAAAAAATCGTATAGATACGGATATTTGTATCTTTTATTATAATAGTGAGCACCATAATATGTTAATGCTCTTGATAAAAGCATATCCCCGATGATTTCCCTGTTATCAAGAGCCATAACTCTGAGATATTTTCCGGCGGGTAATTTTAAATAGTGTTCCGGAGTTCTCATTCTTTCTTTTATTGAACCAAGCTTTGAAAGTGAGTAAAGATTTATGAAAATTATAAAGATTATGCTTATGGTTAAATAAATCTTTTTTTTCATAATTCCTTCCTTTTAAAAAAGTAAATTGCAACAAGGAAAATTATAAAAGTATAGGAAAGAGAATAAAGAGGTGAAAAATAATACACAGTGTTGGGTATTTTCAAAGAGTAGAGAAGCTCTGTCTTATAATCAAAGAATGAAAGATTGGGTATAATAAACTTAATTATACCTAAAAGCGGTTTTAAAGCCACTCCGCTTCCCTCAGATAGACTTCTTAAACTTTCTTCAATGGAATGACCTATTCCGTACACAAGAAAGAATAGCATAAGGGAAACAGAGGATGAGAAGAGAGAGGAAAAAAGAATGGCAAAAGCACTCAATAGCAGGGATTCAAACATTGTAAAAAACAGATGAATCAGTGGTTTTACAATCCAGAGCTCGGCGTAGAATATGAAAATGGTAAGACTTCCTATGATCATAATAAAAATATTTAAGATTAGTGTTGACAGGAACAGAGACAGAAGATTTGCTAAAAAGTATTCCCATTTTTTAAATGGTCTTATTAAAATAGTGTATATGGCTTTTGTCTCAATTTCCCTTGAGATTAACCTTGTTCCGTAGATTAACAAAAAAATAAAAGGAAACATATTTAAGGCAGAAAGGGTGAGATCCTTTGTAACTTTTGCTCTTTCTCCTACAACCATTTCATTGAAAATAAGAGTTAAAAGAAAGAAAACTATTCCGCCCAATCCGAGAAAAAGAAAAAATTTATCTCTTACGATTTCTTTAAATATTACTTTTGTTGTATAAATTGTTTTTTTCATTGATAAAAACTCTTTAAATAATTGTTTAAAGTAAGAGTTACAGAAACGATTTTCACATCATCTGAATTAATATATTTTTTTAAAAGTTTTTTAAATTCTCTCTCCTCTTTTAAATAAAGAATGGATTTGTCCCCAACTTTGTTTATATTATCAAAAGAGAGTTTATCAATATCTCCGTAAAAAACAATCTCATATTCAGCGTTTTTTTGTAGCTCTCTTATATTTCCGGATAGTTTAAGCTCTCCCTGATTTATTAGCATAATGTGGGTTGAAAGACTTTCAATATCAGCTAAATTGTGAGAGCTTAAAACAATCGTTTTCCCCTTTTTAAATAAATTCAAAATTATGTTTTTCAATTTTTCCTTTGCTATCGGGTCAAGCCCTGAAAAAGGCTCATCAAGAACTATCAACTGCGGATTATGAATTATTGCCTGAGCTATTCCCAGCCTTTGAACCATTCCTTTGGAAAATTTTCTTACCTTTTCATTCCTATCATTGAAAAGTCCGACCTCTTTTAAAATTTTATCCACTCTTTCTTCTTCAATCCTTTTTTCCGATGTGTAAAGAACGAATTTTAAAAATTCTGCTGGTGTTATATTTGAAAAGAATGATGGATTTTCAGGCAAAAATCCTATTTTTTCCTTATCCTTTTCCTCAAGATTTTCTTTCCCTAAAACCTTGACTTTGCCTTTAGTGGGTTTTGTAATTGCTGTAATTAGCTTTAATGCTGTGGTCTTACCCGCTCCGTTTGGTCCAATTATTGAGAATATTGAATTCTCTGGAATTTTTATACTTACGTTTTTAAGGGCTTCAACAGTCCTGAAATCCTTTTTGTAAATCTTCCAAACAGCATCAAATTCCACTGCAAACATATGACAAGTTAATAAAAATTAAGATTTTTGTCAAGTGGAGAAGGGATTTATTGAGATATTGGGTGAATAAAAAAGAGCTTATCTTTTTATATCTGATTCATTGTTATATGTCCGGAGGCTTTAACAGATTTTAGAAACAGAGCTGTTTTTTTTCTCTTTTAATTTTTTAAATCTTGAGATAATCTCTCTTGCGTGATTGTATGCTGAGATTTCCTCTTTACCATCCCACCAGATATAATCCTTTAGTTCTCTTTTATTCAGTTTGATATCATAATTTTCAGTCTCAAGAAAGCATACTCTATGAAAATTGACTTTGCCTTCATAATCACACTCTTTTAAACGAACTGCTTTTATAGGTTCAAGGCCTGTTTCTTCATAGATTTCCCTAACAGCAGCTTCTAATATTGTTTCATTTTCTTCAATTCTTCCTCCGGGAAGAGAAAATGCTTTCACACCTCTGTCTTTAACCAATAAAAATTTACCATCCTTTATAATTATAGCAATTGCTCTTTCTCTTTTCCCCATGATATTTAAGGATAGACTACCATTGGTTTTTTGTCAAGAAAACCCTCTGCGTCAAAAATAATCTTACCGAAACGGAAAAATTAGGAACAAAAATGTCGAAAAAGAATACAAATTTGACGAAAATATGTTCCTGTAAAACTGTTATTTGTAGTTTTCTGTGATATTATTTTAATTCCGAAAAATTTGGCACAAATTTTTCTGATAATTATTATGGAGGTGCAAAATGAAAAAAGTTATTCTTCTTTTTCCCATTCTTTTTATATTTTTATCCCTTGTCTCATTATCACAAACCATAGTAAACACCAAACCGGATTATACTAAAATTGCGAACTCTCTCCCTGATTTTCGTCCGGTTGAGCTATATCCTTTCACGGTTAACGGTAAACGATATTTGAGAGTAAAGGTTAAAAACGAAGGAGCCAGCTATAATGGTTATTTAATGTTTGGAATTGAGTATCTGGGGCCTAATTTTTCAGGTAATATTCGCGTTTCTAAGCCGGTTAAGATTGATAAAGGTCAGGTTAAAAGGATTGATCTTATTCAACTGGGTAGTAATATCGCTTGTACAGGAGAAAATGTGAGGGTCACTGTTGATCCACTAAACAAAATTTATGAATTAAATGAAAAAAATAATGTAATAAAAGGTAGAATCCATCGTTACAATGTTGCTGACGGGAGAATTCTAAGCGTAAGGGTCAGAGGAACAGGAAAGATTGTTTTCCGATCAGGAAAAATTATCAGAATATACCCTCGAGATGTGAGAAGCAGAAATAGAGATATTGTTACAATTCCCTTTTCCGTTGAAGTTCAGAACTGCGGAGGAAGTTTAATCAGAGGAGCTTCTTTAAAATTTTACTATTATTATGAAAGTAAGTGTAAAAACAGTGGAGGATATATATACCTTGATAAAGCTCCTGTTCCCTATAATTATGAAAGCGAGACAAGGGCAGTTGATAAGGTACTATCTTTACCATTGATAATAATCCCGGATAAGAATAAGACACATTATTGTAAGCTAAAAAAATTATATGTTAAGGTATTTTATGATACGGGTGAAACGGGAAGACGCCTCAACGATAATTATTTTATCTTTGAGATCAAATATGTAAAAGAGCCTATGTATTATTAAGGGCTAAATTCCCTTACCCAGCCTTTCCGCAAGAAAACGGGGCAGTTTTTGTTTTAGGATTTTTAGGGCAGTGTTTTGAAAAGGATATTTATAGCGGTAGAATATGATTAATTTCTTTTTTGTGTCATAGGTTATGAAACTAATCTTTGGATTTCTGTCACGGGGTTGACCTATGGATCCCGGATTTATCAAATAGTAAGATTTAGAATTAAGTTTTATCTCCAATCTGTTTTTCATGGTTGTGATTGTTAAGATTTCAAGTTTGTCAGAGGGAGTGAACTTAAAAATAACAGGTATGTGAGTATGCCCAAAGAAGGAAATTCTGGTGGGAGTGTTCTGTATTGAAACCACTGCGTCAAGCGGATTAAAAATATAGTAATCTTCATCAAAATAAGAGCCGTGAAATATGGTAAATTTATTGTCAATCAAAAGAGGGCCTTTGGGAAGATTTTTTAAATACTCTTTATTTTTATCCTTTAATTTTTTCTTTGTCCATACTATTGCCTTTCTTGCTACAGGATTAAAGGCTTCTTTTGAATCCAATCCTGCTGCGACTTTATCATGATTTCCTCTTACAATAAAGAGATTCTTCAATTTCTTTGTTCTGTCTATTGTTTCATTCGGGTTGGGTCCATAGCCTACAATATCACCGAGGCAGACAAATGCATCCGGATTTATTTTTTCAGAAGCTTTAAGCATTCTTTTATATGCTTCTAAGTTGCCGTGAACATCACTGTATATTAGATATAACATTTTTAACCTTATAAAAAGATTCTTTGGCTCTGTAGGAACTTCTCACAAATGGGCCTGAAACAACATCAATAAATCCCATACTTTCTCCTATCTCTTTAAGCTCTTCAAATTCTTCCGGGTGATAATATTTTAAAACAGGATGATTCTTACGAGTTGGTTGAAGATATTGTCCGATTGTTAAAATTTTTACTCCTGCATTTAAAAGATTTTCCATGGTTTCTTTAATCTCATCAACCGTTTCCCCCAGACCGACCATCATTCCGGATTTGGTTATTAAACCATTCTCATAATAGAATTTTAAAACCTGCAGGGATCTCATGTAGAAATTCACAGGTCTTTTTATTGCGGGATATAATCTTTTGACTGTTTCTATATTATGATTAAGTACATCGGGAGGGGCTTTTAAAATTATTTTTAAACTTTCTTCTTTTTCCTGAAAATCAGGGATTAAAATTTCAATTTTCACATTTTCTATTTCCTGTCTTAGATAATCTGTTAAGTTCATATAATGCTCGGCTCCCCCGTCTTCAAGGTCATCTCTTGTAACAGAGGTTATAACAACATAATCAAGCTTTAATTCCTTTACAAGTTCCGTAATCTCCATTATTTCTTTTTGTGATGGAAACTCTACGGGTTTACCTTTTTTTACCGCACAAAACGAGCAATTTCTTGTACATATATCGCCTAAAATTAAAAATGTGGATGTTTTTTGAGAAAAGCAATATCCGATGTTGGGACATCTTGCATCTTCACAGATAGTATGAAGCTTTGCCTCACGGAGTCTTTTTTTTAGCCAAAAGAACTCCTTTTTATCAGGTAATTCAACTCTAAGCCATTCTGGTTTCATAGAGCACTATAATACATCAAAATCTTTATTTATTCAATGGTTCGGAGCAGGGAGAGTTATGATAGGTAAAATTATTTTATTACTTTTTATTATTTTATATATTTTAATCTATAATGTATAATATTAAAGATGGCATACTTTATTGATGGAAACAATCTTATCGGAGCATTGAAGAAAGAGAAGGTGGGAAAACCTGAGGCAAGGTACTGGCTTGTCTATTATATAAAGGAGTTTCAAAAGAAAAGGAGGTCAAAAGTTGTTTTATTCTTTGACGGGCCGGTAGATTATGATCTTATGGTAGAGAGTAAAAATATTGAAATTATTTTCTCTGTTGAGAGAGAAGCTGATTTTCTTATTAAAGAGAGAATAAACAAACTAAAGTACAGGAAAGACCTTTTTGTCGTAACCGCTGATAATGATCTTATTTATTATGCGAGGAGAAAAGGGGCTAAGATTATCCCCCCCAGAAGATTCTTTAAATATGTTTTAAAATATTTTGATAAGGGGGAGGAAAAACCTGCGAAAAAATTAACAAAGGTTGAAATAAAGATATGGGAAGATATATTCAGAAAAAGACAAAAGTAGGTATAATAGGTGCTGGAAAAGCAGGGACTTCTCTTGCTGTTTCCTTTGATAAAAGAAAGTATGCTGTATATTTCTTATCAAAACATTATAATAATGAAATTCCGTCAGTTTCCTGCTTTACAGATGAAAAGACTTTTATTGATTCGGTGGATGTAATTGTGATTGCTGTTAAAGATAGGAATTTAAAAACAATTGTTAATAGGCTTTATCAATTAAAGGTAAAGGGGAAATTGATTTTCCATCTTTCGGGTTTTTATTCTTCGGATATTCTGGAACAATTAAAAGAGAATAATATTGTTGGCTCCTTCCATCCGATTTTCCCTTTCACGAAAAAATTTATGAATATAAAAAATAGAAAAATCCTTGCTGATATTGAGGGTGATATTAAATTCATAAAGAGAATAAAGGAGCTTTTTAAAGATTTCAGAGGGTTAAATCTATTTGAAATTGAAAAAAAAGAAAAACCTATTTTACACCTCGGATTGACATTGGTGTCAAATTATCCTCTTTATGTGGTAAATGTTGGCAAGGAAATATTGAGCTCTGTTCTCTGTAAAACTCTTTTAAGTGATGTGATGGAATCTTTTTTAAAAGCCACAATAGAAAATTATTTAAGCTCGGGAAAAATCAGTGGCCCTCTTTCAAGAGGAGATTTTGAAATAATAAAAAAAGAAATTTCTTATCTTGAGAATAGCAGGATTAAGACAATCGTTGATGATATAATAAGACTTTCAAAAAAAATCAGGGAGATTCAGGATGAAATTAAAGGATAGAATATTTGTTGCTCTGGATGTTTCGGAAGATAAATTTTACGAATTGGTTGAGAAGTTAAGTTCTGCAACTCATTTTAAGATTGGTTTTCCCCTGTTTTTAAGAGTGGGAGAAAAGGGTATCAGACTTTTAAAAGACAAAGGGAAAAAAATATTTCTTGATTTTAAATTTTTTGATATTCCCAATACCATGGTTGAATCCTCTAAAGGAGTTGTGGATTTAGGTGCTGATTTTTTCACGGTTCACCTTTCGTCGGGTTCTGAACATCTTAAAAGAGTTGTGGAAAGTGTTAAGGAAAGAAGTGGGGGAAGAGCAAAGGTGCTTGGGGTAACGGTTTTGACCTCTTTTTCCGAAGAAACTTTAAAAGAAATTAATGTCTCGGGTAACATTATCTCTCAGGTTTTAAGATTGGCAGAAATAGGTTTTAAGGCAGGGGTTGATGGCATTGTTTCATCTCCATGGGAATTGGAACCATTGAGAAAGAATTTTGAGGATAGATTCTTTTATGTTACTCCGGGGATAAGGCCTTTCCGGGCGGCAAAGGATGATCAGAAGAGAACTATGAATTTTTCCCGGGCTATTAGTGCCGGAGCAACCTATGTTGTGATAGGAAGGCCTATTACACAGGCGGAAAATCCTGAAGAAGCATTTAAGAGAATTTTAGAAGAGGTCAAATGAAAAAAAGACTTTTTCCGCTCTTTAAAATAGTATTCAGTGTAGCTGTTATTTATTATGTGGTAGCATACAGGGCTCCTTTAAAACAAATTCTCCATATTCTGAAGGATGCTAACCCTGCTCTTTTGATTATTGCTTTTTCACTTCATGCTATCGGAATATATATTAGTGCGGTTAGATGGGGGATAATCATAAAAGGGCAGAAGAACAGTTCCTATCCAGGTGTCTGGAATCTTGTTAAATTTTATCTTGTGGCAGGATTTTTTAATCTCTTTTTACCTACCCGTTTTGGTGGGGATATATCAAGGATTGTGGATTCTAAGGCTTCAGTTAAATCCTATGCAAAATCCTTTTCCGTGATTCTTGTTGAAAGAATAAACGGCACTTTTATTCTATTTCTTTTCTCTTTTATCCCGTCTTTATACTATCTATTAAAGGGAAATACAGCTTATCTCTACAAAGTGGGTTTTCTGTTCGGAGGAGCTGGTACTATAGGGACTCTTTTCTTTTTTTCACCTATTTTTGGAAAATTTTTGTTTCTTTTCAAATTTTTACCAGAAAAATTGTTTGCAAAAGTGGAAGCGCTTGAAGAAGCTGTGAGACTCATACGGGAAGATAAAAGAACACTCTTGAATATAACCCTTCTTTCCCTGATACTTCAAATCAATGTTATATTCCACTATTATCTTATAGGTTTGGCTTTACATCTTAAAATCTCATTTTTAAGCTATTTTGTTTTCATCCCGATTATTCTGATTATTCTGATTATTCCGATTTCTATCAATGGAATAGGATTGAGGGACATTAGCCTGATTGAAGCTTTTAAAAGCTTGGGAGTCTCTGCATCTGCAGCCGTTGCATTCTCCACTGTGGATTTAATTTTTATGATTTTGCTTGGCAGTATCGGCGGAATTATTTTTGCTCTTAGAAAGAAGAAATGAAGAGGATTTTATTATTTATTCTTGTGTGTTTTTTGAACTTTCCCATTATTTCTCAGGAAGATGTTAAAAAATTAAAAAAAGATATAGAGAAACTTACGAGAATTATTGAGGCTTTAAATTTTCAGGCAAATGATATTTTAACACAAATTGAACAGATTGATTTAAAAATATTAAGTGCTGAAAAGAGAATTAAGTATATAAGATATCAGCTTTCAAAGATCAGAGCTGACATAAAGGATATTGAGCTCAGAATAGATTCTCTGAATCTTGAGCTTAAAAAAAGCAAAAAGAATCTTAAAAAAGCTTTTGTACTTATGTATGAGAATGGAAATACCAATTTGCTGGAACTATACTTTGCCGGAAGGGATTTGCTCTCTGTTGTTGAGAATTTAAACCTCTTGAAAATAGTTTCTGATAGGATTTATAAGCAGTATAGCATTTATAAAGAGTTAATTAAAGAAGTCGAAAAAGAGAAAAAACTTTTAAAGGAAAAAGAAAAGGAAGAGGAAAAAATACTTGCTGAGAGAAAGAGAGCATGGACTCTTTACCTCAATAGTAAAAATGAGAAAAAGAGAAAGATAAGAGAGATTTTAAAGAAAAAGGAAAATTACCTGAACCTTTTGAAGGAGAAGAAAAAACAACTGGAAAAGATTACTCATATAATCGAGAAGGAAGAAAGTATTGAAAAGCCATCTATTAGAAATATTGGTGAATTATCCACTTTTAAGGGGAAACTTATCTGGCCTGTAAAAGGGAAAATAGTAGAGAGATTTGGAATAAAAAAGCATCCGAAGTATAATATAAGGTTAAAATCCAATGGGATTGAAATAAAACCGTACAAGGATCTTGAAAAGGTGAGAGCAGTGTATGATGGAATTATTGTTTTTTCAGGCTATGTTAAATCCTATGGAAATACTGTCATTATTGAGCATCCCGGAAAATACTATACCCTCTATTCTCACCTGAAGGATATTTTTGTTGATGTTAATGATGTTGTTAAAAAAGGAGAAGTGATTGGAGTAACTGGAAATACAGGGATAAGGGAGTTTAATTCCCTCTATTTTTCCATAAGGAAAGGAATTACTCCTTTAAATCCATTAAAATGGCTGAGATCTAAAAGGAAAAGGAGAAAAAGAAAATGAAAAAAAAGAATTTATTTTTTTATTCAATTGCTTTTTTATTGATTGGGGCAGCAACATTTTTAGCTTTTAATAAAAATCTGTTTAAAAAGAAAGAGGCAACCTATGATAGTATAGAAATGGTAGCCCATGCGGCAGCTCTGGTAAAGGAAAAGTATGTTGATGAGGTAACTCCGGAAAGAATTTTTGAAGGTGCTTTCTTAAAAATGGGAGAATCTCTTGATTTTTTATCCTCTTATCTCAGCAGGGAAGAGTCCGATAAACTTAAAAATATTAAATCCATGGGTTATTCCGGGGTTAAATTTATTAAACAGTATGGTTTTCCTATTGTTACAAATGTTTTAAAGACCCTGGATAAAGAGGTTAAAAAAGGGGATATAATAAAAATTATAAATGGTAAATCCACCTTTAATCTTCCGTATACTGTGGTAAAGTGGATGCTTGTCGATAAGCCTGGAAAAATCCAGAGGGTAGTATTAATGAGAGGGGAGGAGAGAAAAAGAATTAAAATAAATTTAAAAATTCTTCCGTTAAAGTATCAGATTGTAGAAAAAGGAGGCTGGATACTTGTAAGACCTCTTTTTTTAAATGATAATAAAGTTATCTCTGCTTTAATTTCAAAGATTAGATGGAAAGAAAAAGTTTTGCTCGATCTTCGTTATCTTTATTATATGCCAAATCAATCTGTATTTAAGCTTGTGAAGTATTTTATAAAGAAACCTGTAAGTGTAAAATTAGAATTGAACGAAGGGCCAAAAAGTATTTTGATTAAACCTATAAAATTCTTAAAATTCAAAAAACTTATTGTAATTACTGATTATCAAACTATAGAGGAAGCTGAGATTTTTTCATATATAGCTAAGAAAGCCGGCACCTTAATAGTTGGAGAAAAAACACCGGGGGAGTGCGGTTTGATGTACCCGATTGATTTTAAGGATGGGACAAAATTTATTGTCCTGAGCGGGATAATTAAAGAGCTTTACAGGAAAGGTGTAAAACCAGATATTTTAATAAAGAATGAAAATTTTAATAAATTTTTAATCAATCCGGAGAAATTTTTAAATGGGAAGAAGAAAAAAGAAAAAAAATAATGATAAAATAGTTCTTATTATAGGTTCTGTGATAATTTTATTGGCAATTATTCTCATAACTGCCTATCTATCAAAATATGATAGAGAAAGAGCTGAAAAAAGCGGTCTGAAAAGAGTTTATACTCCATATACATTTCGCTCCGAGAAAGGTAAAAAAGAGGCAAATCAAACAAAAAAGAAAAAGAAGAACAGAAAAAAAATTTCTAAAGAGGTAAAGGTTCTCATTGAGGATTTTCTTTTTTTAAGCAATGTAAGTTTTTCAGAAGAGAGTTTAAAAAACTATACGCAGTTTAATATACTTTTAAAAGAGAGTGAGTATCCTCTCATTCTTGAAAAAATGAAGGTTTTTTCAGAAAGAAAGGGACTTATTCTTAAATTGAAGAAATTTTCAGAAAATAAAGTCGTCTGGTATCTTTTTAAAAATAAATATCTGGTGGCGGAAATTGTTGTGAAAATTCAAAAGCTGGAGAAGAAAACAGGGGTTAAATATCCGAAAGTTTCCATAATTATAGATGATATCGGAAACAGTAAAGATATCTTAAAAAAGCTATCAAAGATAAAGTATAAGTTTGCCATTTCCATTTTGCCGAATTCTCCTTACAGAGATTTTGCTTCGGAAATCGGAAAGAGATTTAACAAGCAGATTATGCTTCACCTCCCGATGGAACCTGTGAAAAAGAATGGAAATAAGATGGATTTGACAGGTTTTCTCCTTGTTAATATGAGAGATGAGGTTATAAGAAGCTTTACCGAAGAGTATCTTGACCTTGTTCCTGAGGCTGTCGGCGTTAACAATCACACAGGTTCTCTTTTTACTCAGTACAGAGATAAAATGAGAGTTGTGTTAAGTGTTATAAAGGAGAGAGATAAATTTTTTGTGGATAGTAAAACCACAGCAAAAACAGTTGCCTATGAATTAGCTAAAAAGATGGGAATAAAAGCCGGCATCAGAGATGTCTTCCTTGATAGTGAAAACAAGAAGATGACTGTTTTAAATTTTAAACACCTGTTTTCAATAGCTCAGCATAAAGGGGAAGCCATAGGAATTTGTCATCCGAATAAAACCACCGTTGATGTTTTAAGAAATAAAGTATCTTTTCTTGCAAAATCTTATAAGGTCAGTTTGGTATTTCCTTCGGAAATTGTAAAATGATTGTTTTGTGGTCAGAGGGAGGAAGCAGGATTGGGTCAGGGCATCTGAACAGAAGTCTGTCTATTTATAATATTTTAAAAGGTGAATTCCCCGTTTATTTTTATGCGGAGGATAGTGAAAGCCTGGAATTTTACGAAAAAGCAGGTGTCAGGATTCTGGATTATAATGATTTGAAAAACAATAGATTTTTTCTTATCACTGATTTAAGATTTCCCGAAGAGCACACTTCTCTGTCAGATATTAAAAAGTTTGCATTTGCTCATCTTTCAATAAATGATATGGGCTTATCTCAGATAGATTCGGATATTGTTTTTGACGGACATCTCAAAACCTTAATCCCTTATGATAAGAAGGAGGAGGTTAAATATTTTTTAGGCCCCAGATACTTTCTTTTAAAAACAAAATTCAGGCATTTTAATAAAGCAAGAAAAAAGATTAAAAGGAGAGCTAAAAAGGTTTATGTAAGTCTGGGCGGATGGTTTGATGTGGATATTTTAAGAGATTTTGTTGAAATTTTACTAAAAGAGGGGTTTTCTGTGGTGGCAAGCTGGGGTTTTGGTAAAACCAACAGAGAGAGAAGATTGTTTAAGAAAAGCTTCCCGTCAGTTCATATTGTGGTTAACGGAAGCTATATCCCGAGAAAATACTATGAAGCGGACTTTGCCATACTTTCCGGTGGGATTTCCTTTTATGAAGCGGCCTCCACAGGAACACCTTCAATTCTTTTTTATAAGGATGAATACCAGAAGTTCACAGTTGAAAGCTTTTTGGAGAGAGGTTTCGGATTTTCCGGGGGCTATCTTTTTGATTTTGATATTAATCATTTTCTTGAATTAATTGTAAAATTAAAATATGATTTCAGTCTTAGAGAGCAGCACTCTCAAACAGGAAAGAAGCTTGTTGACGGATTGGGACTTTTAAGATTAAAAAATATTGTAAGAGAAGAATACAGGAGGTTTTTATGAAAAAAAAATTAATGGTTTTTTTTATTATTGTTTTGTTTACAGTTCCGGGTTTTTCTCAGAAATTTAAGAACCTTGCTTTAACTCCCCCTATGGGCTGGAATAGCTGGAATTGTTTCGGACCTGATATAAATGAAAAGAAGGTGATGGAGATTGCTGACTATATGGTTAAAACAGGGATGAGGGATGCAGGTTATATTTATCTTGTGATAGATGATGGATGGCAGGAAGGTAGAGATGCCAATGGAAACATTATTGTAAACAAAAAAAAGTTTCCCCATGGAATAAAGAAGGTAGCTGATTATGTTCACTCAAGAGGACTAAAGTTCGGAATATATTCGGATGCGGGAAGAAAAACATGTCAGGGTCTTCCGGGGAGCAGAGGGTATGAGTTTCAGGATGCGAGAACCTATGCAAGGTGGGGAGTGGATTATCTTAAATATGATTGGTGTTATCATGGGAAGCAGAACTCTGAGGCTTCATATAAACTTATGAGAGATGCTCTCTATAAAGCCGGCAGACCCATAGTATTCAGTATTTGTGAATGGGGAACCACAAAACCGTGGAAATGGGCAGGAGGTATAGGGCATCTCTGGAGGACTACGGAAGATATTCAGGATTGCTGGGACTGTGTGAATGAATGGGGAGGATTGGGATGGACATTGATTTTAGACAAGCAGGTTGGACTTGAATTATATTCGGGACCCGGTCACTGGAATGATCCTGATATGCTTGAGGTTGGTAATGGTGGAATGACTATAGAAGAATATAGAGCCCACTTTTCCATGTGGTGTATGCTTTCGGCTCCTCTCATGGCGGGTAATGACATAAGAAAGATGACACCTGAAATAAAGGAGATTCTTTTAAACAGAGAGGCTATTGCACTTGATCAGGATCCCCTTGGAAAGCAGGCAATCAGACTTGTTGATACGGGGGATTATGAAATCTGGGGAAAGGAACTTTCAAAAGGAGAGTTGGCCGTTGCTCTTTTAAATAGGGGAGATATTCCGGTCAGAGCTAAGATAAACTGGAAATGGATTTTAAAAAAGTTAAAAAGAGATGGACATATTTACAAAATAAGGGATATATGGCTACATAAATTTGTGGGAAAAACTAACAGGGTTTTTGAGAAAAAAGTTAAACCGCACAAGGTGATTGTTCTTAGATTAATGAAGTAGAGGGAGAAATACTTTTAGGGTGATGCTTTTTCTCTCTTATCTTTTTCCGTGATATCTTCTCTTTTAGTTATGAAAAAGGAAATAATATACAGTATTACGGTAAATATCATTCCTATACTTGCGTAAAACCTCGAATAGAAGATAAAAATCAACACAAAGAGAAGAAAGAGAAGTATAGCTCCTCCTCTTAAAGTTTCTTTTGTTGAGCTCACTTTTTCCTTTTTGTTGAGGAGAGACTCCGGAAGAAAGAGTCCGCATCTTTTACAGTATGGGAATTCAGAATTGTATTCCTGCTCCACTCCGCAATTGGGACAAACAACTATTTTCTTATTGCTCTCTTCCATAATTTTTTCCTTTAACTTTATACTATATAACATGCATCAATTTTTTTAAAGAGGGAAAGGAATAATTCCTCTGATTTGATAAAAAGCTACTCTTTTAATATAATAAAAAATGAGTGGTTTGGCGCAATTGTTTGTGTTTTCATTTATAATTTTCGCAATAATTTTATTTTATGGGATCTTAAAGGAGAAAATTAAAAAAGAGATAAAGGATAAATATGTTTCTGAGCTTAAAGATGAAGGAATATCCTATATAGAAGAGCTTGATGATGCAATAGAAGGTTTTTTAAATTGTAAGGATGAAGAAAAACAGAATTACTTAAAAAGAATTAAAATCAATCTTGCCAGTTTAAGACACTTCATAGAAGAGCTTGATGATTAGAGGAAAGAATCTTAAAATAATTTCTTTAATTGCATTTTTACTGTTTTCAGCCTTTCCACTACATCCTTTTTTTAAATACCGTCCTGAGAATAAAGATGAATTTATCAAGATTTTCAGAGCAAATTTCAACGGTTTTCAGTACTATTCGGAATTTGTCGGAGAGCCTAAAATAATAATTTCTCCCCATGCGACATATCAATACTCAGGAAAGGTTGCAGCAAAAACTTTTAATCTGATAAAAGGAGATTATAAACTCATAATAATTTTAGGACCTCCCCACTATCAATATTTTCGTGGTTTTGCAGTTTACAACGGAGAATATCTTAAATCCCCATTGGGCATAATAAAAACCGATTCGGATGAAGTTTTAAAAATAAAAAAGAGTATTTTTACGGTTTTTCTGAACAAAGAACTTTTTTATGAAGAGCATTCGATAAATATTCAATTGCCATATATTCAGGAAACTTTTAAAGGTGTCAAAATCTTACCGATTATCATAGGGGATACAAAAAAGAATGAATTAAAGCTTTTAGCAAAATATTTGATAAAACTCTTAAAAAGGAAAAAAGCTTTGCTTTTAATTTCAACTGATCTTTCCCATTATCATAAGTTAAATGTGGCAAAGGAAATAGATGAAAATACAATAAAGGTTCTGGAGAACAAGAAACCTGATACATTTTTAAGATTAAAACAATTTGACAAAGTGGAAGCCTGCGGTTGGAGAGCTCTTTATGTTGGAATGTATATGGCAAAAAAGATGAAACTTGAATTTTTCCCTGTTTCGAGGGGATACTCTTCAGATTTTGATGGGAACACTGAAAGAGTTGTGGGCTATTTTTCCGGACTTTACTATGAAAAGAAAAAATTAAAAATTCAAAAAGATGAAAAAGAGAAGATATTCAAAATAGTGAAAAACACTATTTTAAAGAAAAAAGATAAAGTCTTGGTATTTTCCGAAAATTCTATCTTTAATGGAAAATTCGGGGTTTTTATAACTTTAAAAAAGAATGGAAAGTTAAGAGGATGTATGGGCAATATTATTTCCAACACACCATTATACAAAACACTAAAGAGAATTGCTCTTTTAAGTGCTTACGAAGACCCGAGATTTGAGCCTCTAAAATCTGATGAAATAAAGAATCTTGAAATTAATATCTCTTTGATATTCAATTTGAGGAAACTTTACAATAGTAGGAATCTTAAATTGGGAGAGGACGGACTTTTGATTATAAAAGGGGAAAAGAGGGGAGTTTTGCTACCCGAAATTCCTGTTCTTTTCCGATGGGATAGAAAGGAGTTTTTGGAAAATTGCTGTCTTAAGGCTGGCTTGCAAAAAAAGTGCTGGAAGAAGAAGAAAACCGAAATTTATATTTTCAATTCAAAAATATTAAGTTTTTTTCTTAAATAATCAGTTTACTACAAAAAATCCTTTATCCTTAATACTTCTGATCTTAGGTCTGTACATAAGCTCGGCTTTCACAGGCAGAAGATTGTATTTTCCTCTGTTTACGGCTCTGATCATATAGTAGTATACTGCACTCTGTTTTGTCAGGCTTCCGAATATGTTTATCCTGTCATCCCTTATGTCAATATAATCGGGAACAAAATCCGCTTTCTTCAAAAACAGATTTGAAGATGTATCAAGCCTTGTGTTCTCAATCTCAAAACCTGCCGGTACTCTATCGGTTATCGCAAGATTGTAAACCTTTCCTATGTTTGAACTTATTGTAAGTTTTACTATTAACCCGTCCGCAAGGTTTGCTACATAGGCACTGTTATCGTATCCGATAGGAACACCGTTAATGTTAAAATACTCTCTTTTAATTGATATTCCGTTATCAACCGGCGTAAAGGCATAAGAAGCTTTTCTGCCAATAATTTTAACCACTGTATATACTGGAGAGCTACCTTTATTACTGATTTCAATTATTTGTCCTTTATAATTTTCAAGTATAAAGGAGCCTCCGTTCTTTTCAAACTTTTTAACTTTTTTACCATTTACAAGAATAACCGCATTTGTGTATGCTAAATTCATCTTTTTAAGAAC
This sequence comes from Candidatus Aminicenantota bacterium, assembly GCA_027031485.1. GTDB lineage: Bacteria > Acidobacteriota > Aminicenantia > JAMOAD01 > JAMOAD01 > JALXDT01. Next base: position 33,734 of record JALVQI010000100.1, read on the forward strand.
CTTTCCGATTCCCATAACAGACCAGGCCATCTCCTGAGTTGTAAGGTAGTAAGGCTCGTTTGAGAGAAGTTCAGATACCTTTGCCATTACGGAAAACCTTCTTGGAGAATCAATTTCAGCAAGAAAATATAGAAGCACTCCATACTTTCTCAAAATGGTTGAATAGTATGCGTTGGTTTTGTCAGTGGGATCGATTTTAATTTTATCAAGTATTGCTTTTGCCTTTTCATAGTTTCCAAGGTTAAGGTAAGCACCTGCCATAAATGCCTTGGCCTCACTATTCATATATTTGAAGAATTTGTCATAATATGAATTAAGTTCAGCTTCATTAAATTTATTGAGTTTTGTCAAAAGATAGATAGAGTATGCTCCTCTGTTAAAGGGATAATAATAATATCTTCCGGCATAATAATCAGGCTTGTAGGGAATTCCATCCTTAATATAATTCGCAGCATTATCAATTACAAAATCCGGGACATTAAATCCATTCTCTTTTGCCTCTATCAAAAAGTGAAGAGCATAATTGGTATCCCATTTTGCCTCATATGTTCCACCGGGCCAGAAGGCAAAACCACCGGAAACAGTCTGCAGGGAAATTATTTTCTCAATTCCCGCATTTATAAACTTTATAATATTCCTATCCTTTAATACATCGGGAGAAACAATCCTTAGAATATCTTTGACATAGAGGAGAGGAAACACTGTTGATGTGGTCTGTTCAAGACATCCGTAGGGATACTTTATTAGTTTTTTAATATAGGAAAGAGCTTTCAAATATTCAAAATTTGAAACCCCCACTATAATCTTATCTATACTCTCCCATGCTTCCTGATTTACAGGTATTTGCTCCTTTCCGGTCTCAATTTTGTATATGTCTCTTTCCTCAACAAGAGGCATAAGCTCTTTTATCGGAATTTCCACTTTTTTTACAGTCTGAGCCCCATTGCCTTCAACTCTTAGTTTAAACACTGCAAAATTCTTTCCTGAAACGGAAAGTTTTATATTTAGCTTTTCAGAACCATTGGGTTTGACAAAGAGTTTTTCAGGAATTTGCCCGGCTAAATCAAGATTTTTCATTTCAGCAATTAGTTTGAAAAAGCTTCCTTTATCACTATTGTTAAAGACCCGGACAGGCACTATCACACTATCTCCGTTTATTAAGAATCGCGGTAAGGTTGCTTCCACACTAATAACATCCTTAACAATAACTCTCTTTTCAAAGGATGTGAATTTATCATTCGAGGCTCCTGTAATCATAAGTTTAACGCTTCCCTGATAATCCGGAATTGAGAATTTAACCTCTGTTTCACCCTTAGGTGGGAGCTTTAATATTCCAGACCAGAGGGAAACAGGTTTTACCCTTTTTATTACAGGAGGATTCAAAAGCCTCTTTTCTTCTTCTCCGTAACCAGCTCCGTTTTTATTGTTTCTCAGTCTGGGTAAATCAGGCAAAAGCATACCAAATATATCAAAGGTAAAAACTTCAGCTCTTCTCTTTTTGAAAAAGTGTGAGAGTGGGTCAGGGCATGAAAAACCAGTTATATTTAAAATACCCTCGTCAACAACGGCAACTGTTATCTCAGATTCCTTTTTGCTCTTTGATTTTATTTTAATTTTCAGATCAGAATTAGGCTTGATTGTTTCAGGGACATTAACCTTAATCTCAAATTGATTTCTGTCAGGTATCACTGAAACCGGAGCTATTCCGAAAGCTCTTGAGGGGAATGGATCTCTCTCATCGCTTTTCTTTATCACGAGAGCGGAAATATATAAGGTCGGATAGTACATATCTTTTTTAATTTTAATTGAAAAACTTTGCTCCCCTCTCTTAACATCATACCATTTGTAATGATAAAGCTCATCACCTTCAACCGCAAGGAGCAACTTTCCGTTGTAAGGAGAAACAAATCCCACTTTGATTTTATCTCCTGCCCTTACCTCCTTTTTATTCAGATGAAGTGTAATTCTTTCTGCCGGTCTGTTTTTTACCTCTTCAGCTTCTCCGAACCACCAGTATGTTGAAGTTAAAAGATCTGTTGTGGCTTCTGACTTTTTATCATAGACTCTTATTCTATATGTTCCCCAATCCGGAACAAAGCTTATTGAAAATTTCCCGGATTTTGTATTAATTTTTCCGGTATTAACAATATCCTCATAATAGACCCTCTTGTAGACATAGTTATACTCATTTTTGTCATAATAATAAACCCAGCTATAATTTCTCTTATATATTTCATAATTTAAATTTCTGTTTGAACTTAAAAGCTTGCCGCTCTGGTTAACCAAAACACCCTTAATGTTAACTTTCTCACCACTTACGAGATATCCGGCGGGGGCTTGGAGCCCAATATAGGTTTTAAACGGAGAAAAGACGGCTTTTGAAACTTTTTTTACTGATTTTCCGCTTTCCCCTTCAAATACCTCTGTTTGAACGGTCAAACCCATTTTTCCCGAATATTCTCCTCTGGGAATAATAATCTTAATTTCAGCCTTGCCATTTTCATCCAGATTATCTTCTGTGTCAAATATTTTAATATTTTTTTCCTCTTTTATCTCTTTTCCGAAAACATATCCGGGATAATCTTTGAAATTAGTTGGCTGAGATGTAAGAAAAGCGAAAACCTTGAATTTCCCTTCGGAAAGAGGGGTTCCGAATAGATACTCAGAGCTTATTTTCAAAACAGGATTTTCGTTTGACATATATTCGGTTTTATCAAGCTCAGCCTTTACTTTTATTCTCTGAGGAATAAATTCCTCGACCTTTATTTTATAGCTTCCGATAAGATTGTCTCCTATATAGAGGTTTGCGGAATAAAGACCTGTCTTATCATAATAGTTAAAACTGAGTTTTGTTTCAGCCATTCCATTGGAATCAAGAATCATCTTTATTTTCTTTTTGATCTTTCCCTCAGGAGTCAAAATCTTTAGTATGACAGGAAGTGATACAGGAGGGTTATAATTTTTATCCCTAACTATCACCGCTATGTTTGCATCCTCCCCCGGTCTGTAAAGATCTCTTTCGGAGTAAATAAAAGCTCTGTATTTTCCTATAAACTCAGAGGATACTCCTCCGGTATCAAAGTCGGAAATATCCAGCATGGCATAATCAGTATCTATATATGTAAAATCTCCCTCTTTTTCTCCTGTTATAATAAAAGGTTGTGTGTTTTTTGTAAGCCCTGTAAACTCTATGCTGCCTGAGTTTCCTGTCAAACCGGATGAGAGAGTCCTTCCATCTTTTGAAAGAAGTTTTACATTCACTCCTCCCACAGGCTCAAGGTCATTAAGATCCAGCGCCCATACCTTAACTCTATCCTTTGACTTTTTATAAACGAGCCCTATGTTTGTCAGATTGAGCCATAGTTGATCCTCTTCATAGGTATCGTCTGTGGAGAAAACATAGATCTCAAAAACTCCCTTTTCATCCAATTTTACAAAGTCAGATAAACCTATGGTTGTGATTATTTCTTTGTTGTTTTTTGTCCTAAAAAGTTCCAGGCTTTTTTCATATATTTTATGGGAAACATAATCATCAACCCTTCTATCCTCAATCCATCTGTTTTTATAGTATTTTCCGTACCAGAAAGAAATATTCTGAGGAGATATTTTCCTGATTATTATCTTAATCTTCTTAATATTCATACTTTTTATTTTAACTTCAGGGTGTTCCCCTCTTTTTATGTATCTTCCCTTAAAAAGGAATTTTAAAGAGGGAGAAAAATTCGGAACTTTAACTTCAAAGCTATAATCTTTGTTTAAAATAGCTCCATCCTTTGAGACAAGACCTTTCATAATCTTAATGTTAAATCTCTGCTGCGGTTGAAAATTTGCTTTGACTATTGCACTATCACCTAAGATATTAACATTGTATTTTATGTAAGGGGAAATCTTAAAAAATGACGGAAAATCCTGAACCCTGATTTCAGAAGAAAATTTAAGTAAAAGCGAGAATTTGCCGGCTTCCTCTTTAAACCTATAATTAACAAGTTTAAAATACTTTCCCTGTTTTAACAAAAGAGTTGATTCATAGGTTTTATCGAGGGAAGTTTTTCCGTCCGCTGTTTTCAAGCCCCTTTTGATTTTTATTAAAATCGGATATCTTGAATTCACAAGGTAAGGAGCAAGTCCCTGTAATTCTACAAAATAATCAGTTCCATTGCCTGCGGAAAGATTATACTTAATCGGAGCTTCAGATTTACTATCAAGAATTTCGAGATATTCGCTCAAAAGTTCCTTTGAAACAGGATAATTGAAAGAGATTTTTATTTTGGCACTCTTAAAGAATGTATTTAATGATATTACCGACGGGGAAAGGACCTTCAATGGTTCTGTTTTAAAGTAAAATTTATCATTTAGTTTTAACTCCCCTGAGTCGGTTTTTATCTTGGTTATTTTTACCTCATATGTTTTGTCAGGATTAAAAACATCGGAAGGGAAAAATGCCAATCTTTTGGGAGACTCCCAATAAAGTTTTCCGCTTACCGGAGGATTGAATTTTATCGGAGAAGGGCCGGTATAAGGTGTTCTTTCTTTCACCGAAGGATTTATATCAGAGTCAAAGTCAATATACAAAGGTGCCTTTGAATACGAAGGATCCTTTTCAAAAAGAAGCATAGCCTTAACACTCTTCACCTTTTCCATACTTACGGAGACAAGTTCTCCCTTAAGCTCCTTTGAAATCACTCCCTGGGTTTTCTCTTTGAATATTTTATCCTTTAAAAAAAGAAAACCTCCGATGATTAAAATAAGAATAATAACCAGCATAAGATACTTTTTCATCTTTCCCTCCTAATTTTCTGCCATAGATAAAAGATATCAGAGATATAAACAAAAGTAAATAGTTCCCTCTGCGTCAAAAATAATCTTACCGAAACGGATAAGTTTAGTCAAAAAAATCATACCGAAAAGGAGGAAGAAAAGATGAGAAGACTTGAAAAAACTTTAAAAAAAGGTTATCACCTCCAAAAAAAGAAGGAGGTGACAACCAATGACTGTAAGATTCCCCAAGGGGGAGCTTAATATGAAACAAAAAAGAGAAATTGTCAAGAAGAATGCAGCGAGGTCAGTAGTGTCCGGAAAAAAACAGAGGATTGGGACACCTCCGCGTGAAGATGTATAATATACAAGTATTTTCAAAAAAATCCACACAGGAGGTGTCCCATGGGATATCAAGATACAATGTTATCAC
>JALVQI010000101.1 GCA_027031485.1 Candidatus Aminicenantota bacterium
GGTTAACCAAAGAGACGGCTCTGGAAGCGGCCTCTTTGAGGAAGAGGAAAAATTGGTAAACCTATAGGTTAACTTTCCGTATTTTAGCGATTCCTTAACAAGGCTTATAGAGCGGGATTGCGGCCCTTGAATTTTGGCATGAAACTTGCTTATATAATTTTGGTCCCTTTTGGGTCCGACCCCCAGAGGGACAGAAAAAGGAGGTGTATGATGAAAAAGAAGTTTAAGTGGTTATGGGTCCTTATTTTAATTTTGCTGATTTTTATAACAGTTCCGTTAAAAAAATCATTTTCTGACACAAAGTTAAGAGGAAAAACTAAATACACAGGTGGTGTTTTTACTTGTGATTGCACGGTCACCAAAAATACAGATTGTACTTGTAGAATAGTTAAATAATGAAGGGAGGTATAGAAATGAGGAGTTTAAGGAGCAAAAAAGCAATTATCTTAGTTTTATTCATTGTTTTGGTAATTCTGTTGCTTATTCCCAAACATATTATAGCTAATAACGAGATTACTCCCCAGAATCCAAAACCTACAGCGATTATATTAACGGGCATAATGAATCTAGATGGTCCAGATTGGGAATGTGTGTGTCCCAAAAGCCCTTGGGATTGTCGTTGTAAAGTGCCAAAAAAATGACTTCGAATTTTAAACTGAAAGCTGCCGTATTACTGATTGTGGTAAGTTTTGTTTTTCCCTTGGAGCTTAAGGTTAGGAACGAGGTAATCTTAAACATTTCCGCAGTTAAAACTCCTTTTTCTTTGTTTAATCTTTATGATAATCCGATTGTAAATTTGTTTGAGGGGATAAATGGGGAGCTTATAGTAGCAAGGGGTTCTTTCTTAGAGGTTTTTGACAGGAACGGAAGGCTTTTAAAAAGAGTCGGCAACTTAGGGGAAGGTCCTGGCGACTTTAAGAACATAATTACTCTGAGAAGTTATCAAAATGAATATTACATACTTGATTTCCCTAATCTGCTGAACATCTTTGATGCGAAATTCAAATTCCGTAAAAGATTCTACCTTCAAGGAAAAAGAAATTCCCCTTTTGTTTTTGATTTTGAGATTTCTAAAAATTATGTTATAGCAGCTCAGTTTTGGCGAAGTTTTATGGGTGAGGAGAAAAAAGAAAATAAGGATAAAGTTATTTCAATTTATGATTTAAACGGAAAATTTCAAAAAGCTATATTCAATTTTTCCAATGCCCTAAATCTCTTGGGGGATGAAGCATATCTTAATCCAAATATATGCACTTTTGATGATTTAATATGTGTAACTTTCGCAGCCTTAAACAAAATATGGGTAATAGATAAGAGGGGACGGATAATAAAGGCAAAAACCTTTGGAATTAATACTTGGAGAAAAATTCCTTATTCATCCGAACGGGAAGAGCAGCTTAGAAAGAAGGGTTTTGAGCCGGCTAAGATAATTGCCTGGTTTTTAACAAGCGGTGATTGGGTCTATGATGTTAGCTTTTATAAAGGATATATTTTAATTAATGCTTTGAGAAATAAAGAAATACAAGATATGAATTTAGGAGTGAGTTATATTTACATTCTTGACAAAAATTTGCAAAATATAGATTCGCCCATTTTCCTTGACGGATATTTTCTCGCA
>JALVQI010000102.1 GCA_027031485.1 Candidatus Aminicenantota bacterium
ATATGCAATACCTTCGTTATCGCCGCCGTCAATGTCGTCTTCCCGTGATCCACGTGCCCTATCGTTCCAACATTTAAATGAGGCTTCGTCCTCTCAAACTTCTCTTTAGCCATTTATTTACCTCCTATCGGCTATCATATTATAATTGGGGATGATTTTCTCCGCTCTATCAGGAGAAACTTCCTGATAGTGAGAAAACTCCATAATAAAATTCCCTCTTCCCTGAGTTAAAGTCCTTAAAGTATTCGCATACCCAAACATCTCGGAAAGGGGAACAGTTGCATCTATTACAGCAAATTTTGTTTTCATTTCAAGCCTTACAATTTTTGCGCTTCTTGAATTTAAATCCCCCATAACATCTCCTACATAGGATTCGGGAACTGTAATCTCAACCTTCATCACAGGTTCCAGAAGAACGGGTTTCGCTCTCTTAGCAGCTTCCTGAAAAGCCATTGATGCAGCTATCTTAAAAGCCATCTCCGAAGAATCGACTTCATGATATGAACCATCATAAACCTTTACTTTTACATCGACAACAGGATAGCCTGCAATTATTCCAAAATCAAGAGCTTCTCTTACCCCTGCTTCAATAGCTGGGATAAAATCTCTGGGAATAACTCCTTTTGTGATAGCATCTTCAAATATAAAACCTTTTCCTCTCTCAACAGGTTCAACTTCAAGGAGAACATGCCCATACTGACCTTTACCCCCGGTTTGCTTTATATATTTACCCTCTCCCTTGGCTGAATCCGTTATGGTTTCTCTGAAGGCAACCTGAGGTTTTCCTACATTTGACTGAACATTAAACTCCCTTTTTAATCTCTCAAGAATTACTTCAAGGTGCAACTCTCCCATACCCGAGATAAGAGTTTGCCCTGTCTGAGGATCTTTTCTCACTTTAAAGGTGGGATCCTCTCTTGAAATCTTAAAAAGAGCGTTTGAAAGTTTCTCATGTTCCGCCTGACTTTTCGGTTCAACCGCGACTGAAACAACAGGCTCCGGAAATTTTATTGATTCAAGAAGGACCGGTCTTCTGACATCACATAAGGTATCCCCTGTAAAAGAGTGTTTAAGTGATACCGTAGCACAAATATCTCCGGCATAGACCTCTTTTATTTCCTCTCTTTTATTTGAATGCATTTTTAAAAGTCTGTTTATTCTCTCCTTCTTTCCCTTTCTCGGATTTAAAACAGTATCACCAGCCTTTAATTTCCCCGAGTATACCCTCATATAATTTAACTGGCCGACAAAAGGGTCTGTCACAACTTTAAAAACAAGAGCAGTAAAGGGTTCATCATCCCTGGGAGCAATTTTTATCACCTCTTCACTATCCGGTGTTACCCCCTCTATGTCCGGTCTGTCAAGCGGAGAGGGTAAGTAATCAACAACAGCATCCAATAATGGCTGAACCCCCTTGTTTTTAAAGCTTGCCCCACAAAGAACAGGTAAAAACTTTAATTCTATTGTTCCCTTTCTAATACCTCTTTTTATATCAGCTACAGAAAAATCATGGTCTTCAAGATATTTTTCCATTAACTCATCATCCACTTCGGCTATTTTTTCAAGAAGACGGGAATGATAATGCTCAGCCTCTTCCTTTAAATCATCAGGAATCTCCTTAATAGAATACTTTGCCCCAAGCTTGTCTGAATCATAAACAAGAGCTCTCATATTCACAAGATCAATAACGCCGACAAAAGTATCTTCAACACCAATGGGAAGTTGCAGTACCAGAGGATTAGTCTCAAGCCTCTCTTCTATCTCATCAACAACCCTGTAAAAATCAGCTCCGACTCTGTCCATTTTGTTTATATAGGCTATTCTTGGCACTCCGTATTTATTAGCCTGATACCATACTGTTTCACTCTGAGCCTCAACCCCCTCAACAGCCGAAAAAAGAACAACACCACCATCAAGAACCCTGAGGCTTCTTTCAACTTCAGCAGTAAAATCAACATGCCCCGGAGTATCTATTATATTTATCCTATAATCATTCCAGAAACAGGTAGTTGCAGCAGAGGTTATTGTAATTCCTCTCTCCTGTTCCTGATCCATCCAATCCATAACAGCCGTCCCCTCATCAACCTCACCTATTTTATAGGTTATCCCTGTATAATAAAGGATTCTTTCGGTTGTGGTTGTTTTACCGGCATCAATGTGAGCCATAATACCGATATTTCTTATTTTTTCAATGGGGACAACTCTTGGCATCTATCCTACCATCTATAATGAGCAAAAGCTCTGTTTGCTTCAGCCATCTTGTGGGTATCCTCTCTCTTTTTCACAGCTCCACCTCTGAGATTGTAGGCATCCAAAAGCTCGGCGGCCAATTTTTCTTTCATTGATTTACCATTTCTTTCCCTTGCATATCTGATAATCCATCTTAAAGCAAGAGTTAACTGTCTCCGAGGAGGAACATCAACAGGAACCTGATAGGTTGCTCCACCAACCCTTCTTGATTTAGTTTCTATACTGGGTTTTACATTATCTATTGCTTTCATCACCACGGGGAGAGGATCCTGTTTGACTTTATCCTTAATTAAATCCATTGCACCATAAACTATTTTCTGGGCAACAGATTTCTTACCCTCCCACATTATCATATTAATAAATTTAGAAATAACCTTTGAATTATATAAAGTATCAGGAGGATACTCCCTAACTTTAGCTGCACCTCTTCTTGACATTTTACACCTCTAATCTCCTCTATTTTTGCTTGGGTTTTTTAGTCCCATATTTAGATCTTGACTTTTTTCTGCCTTCAACACCATTAAGATCAAGCGCTCCTCTAACAAGATGATACTTAACACCCGGCAAATCCTTGACTCTTCCTCCTCTTACCAGAACCTGATGGTGCTCCTGTAAGTTGTGCCCTATTCCCGGAATATAGGCCGTAACCTCAATCCCGTTACTCAACCTGACCCTTGCGACCTTTCTAAGAGCTGAATTCGGTTTTTTCGGAGTGGTTGTAAACACTTTTGTACAGACACCTTTTTTCAAAGGATTTCCTTGCAAAGCAGGTGCCTTGCTTTTACCTTTAACCTTCTTTCTACCGTATTTCACCAGCTGATTAATTGTAGGCAAAACAAACCTCCATTCATTATTTATTTATATATATTAAAACAAAGCAAAACTAATTATTTGCAATAAAAAAAGCGATTGAATAATAGCAAAAAAATAGCCCCCTGTCAATAAGAAAAAACTTTTTTTTGAAAAAAACTAATATATAAAAGTATAGTCATTTTTTAAAAAAAATCAAGGGGGTTTTTTGATTTTTTTGAAATTTTTCTCTTATTAAAAAAAGAAAAGGATTTTCCCATACTCACCATCATAACCGGGAAGCCTTTTAACATCATTATTTCTTAGTTTTTCAACCGCTCTTGAAAGTTTTTCACCAAAATTCTTTTTTATACCACTAATTTCAGCCTTTTCATAAAAAGAAAGTTCTGAACCATAAAAATTGATTATTCTTTTGTATTCCCTCATTACCGAAGTTGAGGTTTCCTTTTTCCCCATTATCTCAGCAATCAATTCAATCAAAGGCAAAATATATTTATAATCAATTTTCTTTCCTGAATACTTTCCTCTCTTTTTTGAAAGTTCATACACTCTGTTTAGAACACCTACAGTCAACTTTTTCTTACAAACGGGGCAAATCCCGTTAAGTTCTTCAGTTTCTTCCGGATGAAGTGATATCCCACACTTCCTATGACCATCGTAAAAATATTTCCCTTCCTCGGGAAAAAATTCAAGTGTATATAAAAAGCCTTTACCTGTTTTAATCGTATCAATCAGATCATCATATGTGTAAACATCTTCCATAACATTAGCTTCTCTACCTATTTTAAACGGAGAATGGGAATCAGAATTTGAAACAAGAGTAAAAGCCATTGCATCCTTTACAAGCCAGTTCATCGGAGGATCGGAGGAAAGCCCTGTTTCCATTGCAATAACCCTCTCCGGTTTTCCTTCAAAAGCCTCTTCGAGAGAATCAAAACCGGACTTGGAACCAAAAATTGAATAGTGAGGTGTCCATATATGAGCCGGAATAAGAAAGCAACTTTCTGTTTCACTTTTCACCTTATCCACAAGCTCTCTCAAACTCATTTTTAAAAATGGTCTTCCGTTAGATTTTAATTTACCAAACGGAGAAAAAATCTTTGTTAAGATTGATGTATCCTTAAAATCCTTACAGAGAATCAAAATGTGGACTTTCTTCTTTTTCCCGACTTCGCCAAAGACAAGAGAGACCTCTCCTGAAAGCACAAAATTTGTCTTTCCTCCCTTTATTCTAAAAAAACCATTCCCCGTATCAATTAATATCTTTTTTAAAGTATCCTGCCACTCCGGATGAAAAATATCCCCGGTTGCCAATATGTCTATTCCCTTCATCTTTGCCGTCTCTTCAAGAACTTCCGGAATCATATTTTTTGATGTTGCAAGTGAATAGGGAGAATGTATGTGAAGGTCAGCATAAACTTTAAACATCCACCACCTTTAAATCATTAACACTAACACTCTTTAAGCTTAGAAATCCCTTAAAATGAAAGTAAAACAAAATCACCAGGGAATAAAAGAAGAGATTTGGTCCAGGGATGGGGGTAAGGATTGCAGAAACAGGAAATAGTAATAACTCAACAGCTGAATAGATAAGTCGTTTTAACTTCTCCTTTTTTAACCAAAGCGATAAAATTCTCTTTGTTTCCTCCTCATTCAATTTTGAAGAATGCAGAATCTTTAATCTATAATTTTTAAGATTGGATATAACATCCTCCTTTGAAACATAATTATAAACTTTCGGAGAACGGTTTTTAACAATTTCAAGAGCCTTTTTTATTAATTTTTTATCTGATGTTAATTTAGGATATGTTTTCAATTCTAACTTTACTTTAAGAAGAGATTTTATCTCTATTTCTATCGTATCCATTAAACCTCTTTCTTATTCTTAAGATAATCATACATTTTCTCTTTATTTTCATAAGCCCATTTATAATACTCTTTCTCATCAAGCAAAGAGGCTGCCTTTTCATCAAGATAAACCTTTGCTTTGGGGTGCATCTGAATTATTGAAGCAGGGAACGCAGAGGTTATAGGCCCTTCAACACACCTTTTAACAGCATCTTTTTTTTCATATCCAAAGGCCACTATAGCCACCTCCTTTGAATCCATAATTGTTCCCACTCCCATGGTAATACAAAATCTCGGTGTCTCTTCCTCAGAACCAAAAATTTTTGACAAATATCTAATTGTTGAAAAGGTTAATGGTTTTACCCTTGTTCTTGAATTGAGGGAGGAGCCCGGTTCATTAAATCCAATATGTCCGTCTTTTCCTATTCCAAAAAGCTGAAAATCAATTCCTCCAACATCTCTTATCGCCTCTTCAACCTTTCTGCACTCCACCTTTAAATCGTCAGGGGTGCCATTTATAAAAAAAAGATTTTTTTCAGGAATATTTAATTCATTTAAAAGATTTTCTTTAAAATAGGTTTTTGTTGAATTTGGATGATTTCCCGGAATCCCCACATATTCGTCATGGGCAAAAATAATTATATCAGAAAAATCCATTTCTCCCTTCTTGTGAGCTTCTATCATTTTCTTATAAATAATCTTAGGAGTATTTCCTGTCGGAAGTCCTATAACAGGATGTCTCTTTTTGTTAATGATTTTTTTCAACCTCTTTAAAATTTCATCCGCAACCTTTTCCGGGGTTTCTTTAATAATAATCTCCATCTTATCCTCCTTAACAAAATATTATAACTCAAATGGTAGAATAAATCATCCCGCACTATCTTTTTTGATTAATCGTTCATTTGGTGAAGGTTTCTTCTTACCTTCATCATTTAACCGAAGCGTTTTCACATTTACCGTAGGAAAGAAAGTGCGGTTACTTGTCCAGCACTTTTTTTCAGAGTTTAATGAAACAATATTAAAATTTAAAAAATCGTTTGGTGAATATCTTGGTGTATCATTTTCTCAAAAAAATTAGTGCTGGATGTCGCTACGCTCCCATTCCCACCTTGCACTATCTTTTCCGATTAAAAAAATTAACCGTAGGGGGGCAATTTATGAATTACCCCGATTCACAATTCACGATTTACGCTTCACCATTCATTTCCTTTTCAAAAGATTTTTTAATATAATAAAAATATGAATTTGCATTTAATAAAAATTAAGACAGAGGAAAGTTGAGATGAATGAAATGAATATTTTTTTAAGGCAAATACCTGTTTTCGGGAAAGAGTGTCAAAAGAAAATAGAATCATCATCTGTTCTTGTTGCCGGAGTCGGAGGATTGGGGTCTACGGTTACAGAGTTACTTGTAAGGTTAGGGATAGGTGAACTCCATATTTTCGATAATGGAATTGTTGATGAACCGGATCTTAACAGACAGAGGCTCTATACAAAGGATGATATTGGCAAAAAAAAGGTTTTTGTCGCCGAAGAAAATCTTTTGAAAATCACAGGAAAAACCAAGGTAAAAGCTTATTTCAAAAAGATAGATAAAGAGCTGAAACTACCTGAAAAAATCGATCTTGCAATTGATTGCCTTGATAATTTCACTTCAAGATACATTCTTGACGAACTTCTGGAAAAGAGAGGCATCCCGTTAATACATGCAGGTATTGAATCATACTTTTTTCAGGTTACCACAATAGACAGAGTAAAAATAAAGAGATTAAAGGACATTTTCCCAGATATAAAAGATAAGAAAAAAATCCCTGTTATTGCCCCAACAGCAGTAATTGCCGCCTCCCTTGAAGTAATTGAAGCTTTAAAATTCATCTGCAATATTACAGATAATCTCTCATCAAAAATCCTCGTAGGCGATCTAAAGGATTATGATTTTACCATAGTTAATTTGAAAAGAGATAACTAACTACAAATTTTAAGCAACAATTATAAGGGACATCTCAGCAGCCATAGTTTAATTACCAGATCTATATTACCCATCCTTAAAAAAAACTAAATGCCTGAAACTATTTTTTTTAATTCCCCTTATGATTTAATAAATTTTCAATGGAGATGGGACATCTATAATCACTTCTTCTAAAATGAGCTTTAATCTTTTTTCCGCCTCTTTTATTTTGCTCCTAAAAAAATTATTATCCTTACCCAATTTTGCAAAAGCCCCTAAATTTTGCAAGATCCTGATTAATGCTGCTGTCCAGAAAACTTCTCTCTTATAAGAGTTAAAGGTTTTAAGTGAGAAAAAATAATTGAGAAGCTCTTCGGTTCTTTTCATATCAAAGGGAATATAAGAATCAAACAAAAGAGAGGCCAAATCGTATACGGAAAAACCAACTCTCATTGTTTGAAAATCTATGATTCTGAGCTCTCCGTTGTTGTTTATTAAAATATTTGAAGATTGATAGTCTCTGTGCATAATTGAAAGAGGATGCTGTTTTAAAGAGTTATATATGGCTCTTGCAAATTCTTTAATCTCCTCTTCGGTAAGCTTCTTATTAAAATAATAATTATTAAAATAATTCAGGTCAAAAATTATGTTTTCCATATCAAAGTATGCTCTCTGATAAAGAGCCTTTTCAGGAAACTTTTTTATATCAATTTTAGCAAGCTCTTCAAGATAATCTATTGCTTTTTCATAATAATCCACTGGAAAAATTTTTCTACTACATATAACAAACTCCCTAAGAGATATCTCTCCCCCATCCTCCATTAGAAGCCAATCCTTTGAACTTTTTATTATAAAAGGAACCGGAAATTTTGTTTTATAGAAAAATCTTGAAAGTGAATCCATAGCTTTTATCTCATCTTCGGTAGACAGTACTGCAACCCTTGATATACCATCGGATTTAATTCTGAAAATTCTCTTTGAAGAGCCTCCTCTGAATGGTCTTTTTATTTCTGTTATCTTATCCCCAAGTTTTTTTTCAATAAAATCAAATACTTTCAAATCCTTCTTAACCCTCCTGAGACTCTCAATAGTTCCCATATCAGCCCAATAATCATCTATTTCCACACTGTTAACCTTTTCTCCGTTTTTAATTGCATCTCTGTATACCTCTATAATGCTAAAAAATCCTGATTTTTCCTTCATATACTCAAAAAATCTTCTGTTAATAATATGAATGCCTGTAAATGTACCCTTTTTTGTGTTCTTTAACTTGGATTTTTCAATATCCTTTTCAGAAAATCCAATTACCTCTTTTTTAATCGGATTATAAAAAAGAGCTCTTTTGTCTTTCATGTTTTCAAAAACGACCATTGATGCAATTGAGCTTTTATTTCTCTTGTGAAGATTAATTATCTTTTTGAGGTCAAGAAATGTTAATATATCGGAATTGATTAACACAAAATCCTTTTCATTTTCAAAAAAAGAGCTTGCATTTAAAAGCCCTCCGCCGGTTCCCAGAATATCTTTTTCATAAAAAAATTTCCAGTTTACTCTATCATATTTTTCTTTCAAATAATCCTCAATTAAATCGCCTTTGTGGTGAAGGTTCACTGCAATTTCATTAATATCGGCTTTTAAAAGAATATCCACAACATAATCTATTATTCTTTTATTCCTTTCTAATTTTACAAGTGGTTTCGGTATTTTTTCAGTGATTCTCCCTAACCTTGTGCCAAAACCGGCAGCAAGGATCATTGCTCTCATTTTTTCTTTTTTCCTATCCCCTTCATCAGAGCCGCATAGATAAATTCATCTATATCCCCATCTAAAACCCTTTGAGTATCTCCTATTTCAACCCCTGTCCTATGGTCTTTAATTAATTTAAAGGGGTGTAATGTGTATGTTCTTATCTGATTTCCCCAGGAGATATCACTTTTGCTCTGCTCAAGTTTATTTCTCTCCTCCTCCTTTTTCTCAAGTTCAAGTTCATAGAGCTTTGCTTTGAGGAGTTTCATCGCAACAGCTTTGTTCTTGTGCTGCGATCTATCGCTCTGACATGTCGCAACAATACCTGTCGGTATGTGTGTTATTCTCACGGCTGAATCCGTTTTGTTAACATGTTGCCCTCCGTGGCCTGAAGCTCTGAAAGTATCTATTCTCAGATCTTTTTCATTTATTTCAATCTCTATGGAATCATCAGCTTCCGGATAAACAAAAACCGCAACAAATGAGGTGTGCCTCCTTTTGTTTGCATCAAAGGGGGAAATCCTTATCAGACGGTGAATTCCTGTCTCTGTTTTTAAAAATCCATAGGCATACTCTCCGTCTATTCTTATTGTGGCACTCTTTATTCCCGCCTCTTCACCGGGCTGGATTTCAACAATCTCAGCTTTAAAATTTTTCCTTTCAGCCCATCTCAAATACATTCTCAAAAGCATTTCAGCCCAATCCTGTGACTCTGTCCCCCCTGCTCCCGGATGTATTGTAAGATATGCCGGATTCTTATCCTCTTCTGCTTTAAAAACCGAAAAAAGTTCAGCTCTCTTATAATCCTCTTCAAACTTTTTATAAATTTTCTGAAACTCCTCTTCTATATCCTCCCCCTCCTCGTCAAGTTCAACCAGAAGCTCAACCTCATTGTAAAGCTCTTCAAGTTCATTGAAAAGATTAATATCCTTTTCTATAAGACTTTTTTCTTTTGCAAGCTTTATCGATTTTTTTCTATCATTCCACAGCTCAGGGTTTTCAAGCTCTTTTTCTATTTCAGACAACCTTCTTTTCTTTTTATCAAGCTCAAGATAAGCGGAGATTCTATCCGTCTTTTGTTTGAAATCCTGCAACACTTTTTGTTTATCCTTGATTTCCATTCTGTATTTTATCTAAAATAGTATGATTGGTAAAGTTCTGAATACCCGACATAAACTCATACTTTTTGTGTTATTTAAAATAATTCGTGTTTTTTGCAAGAAAAATCCCGACAGGTAAAAACATTTTTTCTTCTTTTTCGTAATATTTTTATGAAGAAAAAAATCATACTAACATTAACTTTTGTTTTTCTTTTTTCCTGTCTAATTAATGCTGAAGTATGGATAACCGGTAGTTTCGGACATGTTTTATCACTCTCTTCCACTTTTACAGATACAACAGTTAAGAATTATGATTTTTATACTATGAGTCAGGAAAATAAGATAGGGTTCGACATCGGCGGTTCTCTTATTTTTCATTTTTCAAAAAATGGCTTTCTTAATTTAAAAGGCGGGTTCTTTTCCATCACGGAAAAATATAAAAAGACAGTGGAATTCACTGGTAAAGAGTATTCAAGTTCTCATTTCAATAGTTTTAATAATTACTATTTGAGAATATTTCCGGAATACAGAATAGGTGATAAATATGGAGTATATACTGGATTTGGATTTAATTTTTTAAAAAAGGAAAATTCTGTTTTTAAAGTTAATAATTTAAACAGCTCAATTCATAGTGGCCTTAAATATTATGTGAAAGGTTCTGATAATCTGGATTTTTCACTGGGGGTAGACGCAGGATACTATTTTTTTTACAATAACTTTTTTGCCTTTACCCTTACCTTAAATATTGAAAGAAAAATAGGCCTTTAAAGCCAATCTATTTATTGTTCAACAAGTTCAACTCTTCTGTTTTTTGCTCTACCCTCGTCGGTTTTGTTAGATGCAACAGGAGCTAAGGGGCCCACTCCGAAAGCTTTCAACCTATCAGGAGAAATTCCGTGCTTTCCTATTAATTCTTTTACCACAGCTTTTGCTCTCTCAAGAGAAAGTTTCATATTGTATTCAAATTTCCCCACATTATCAGTATGCCCGACAACATAAAGTTTCACCTCAGGATTCTCTTTTAAGTACTTGGCTATCTCTTTTACTACTGGTAAAGACTCAGGTTTTAAAACTGCTTTGTTAAAATCAAAGTGAATTCCGTAAAGAGCAATATGCCCGGCTGCCCTTATTGTATCTCCAATCTTTTTACTTGAAATCAATCCTGTTTCCATTGATTTTACTTCGGCAATCCCCACAGCTGCTTTCCCCGGACGTCCTCTATATCCCTCCCCCACATAAACTGAGACATAGATGTCTTTTTGTGGAGATACTGCCACAAAATAAAAATGATCACTATTTTTCTCACTGCCAAATCCCCATATTCCCGGAAAACCTGCAACTTTTTCAACAAAATCCCTTATATTTTTTGTTCTTAAAGAGGTAATTATTTTAAATCCCGCGTTCTTAACAGCATACTCATAATTTTTAAAAACCTCATAAGCACTTTTTTTTAAAGGAATTCTGTATATAATTCTGGTTATTTTTCCTTCCACCTTTCCTCTTTTACAATCCTTTAAAGTGTAGTTGGTTTTTCCTTTTGGTGCTTTTAGAAAATAGAATTCATCAAAACTCTTCTGAGAATAGTAAATGATCACTGAGCCGGGATATCTTGAAAGAAGCGGATGATCCTTGCTCCCCGGAGGATCAGCATAATTAAAACCATTAATAACAAAAAAGAATAGAAAAAATAGAAGAAAAACTTTTCCAGAGTAACCTTTCATCTTAACCTCCTATTAAAAATATTGCAAAACGATATTGCAAAATCCATGCCATTGTAAAGCCCGTTTTTACCATAGTTTCTAATTATATTAAAAATTTGAACTGTTTTCATCTTATAACATCTGATAAAAAAAATTTACTCCCATTAAATTTACGGAAATTCATCATTAAATCAACAAGCATACAAGATAAATCAAAAAAATTCTCAAGAAATAGTATACTGAAAAATTGAAAAAATTTAAGAGGTTTTATCTCTCTTTATCTTTTATTAATACTATTATTATTCTAAAATCTTGATATATGTTAATCACAAAGATAAATTTAAATTTTAATCTCTTTTACTCTCTTTCCTCCTTTCTCTGATTCATATATAATTTTTACATTGCCTTTACCTTTAACTATCCATTGAATATATTTAAATCCCATTCCATTAATTGAGTTAATTCTAATTTTCTCAGGATGGTGTTTTTGCGGAGTATATTTTTTCAATTGATGATCATACTCAATTCCACCGCTTATGACTTTTAAATTTTTTCCCCTTATCCTAACATAATCCGGTTTTCCTATATTTTTCATCACTGCATGCTGAGTCCTTGTGGGAATCATTCTATCATTCATTATAAGAACTCTTATTCTGTAAAGCCCTTTCCCTATCTTTTCCTTTTCAACTTCCTTGATTTTCACATCCGGAAGATGAAATGCATTAAAGATTACAAAGGCACCATTTCTATGACAGAGCTCTTCCAATTGAAAACCGGGAGTAACCCTTGTGGTCATCTTTTTCCAGCCACCGATCTCAATATCTCCGTATTGAGGATGTTTGTAATGATGCCAGTTTACAAATCCCGCTCCGTGCAAAATCTCATCATTCCACTTCATTCTCTCCTCAGCAGTAACCTTCCCATCCTTATTAAAATCCTGTTGAGCCTGATAAAGTTCGTTTGTAAAAGAGATAATTCCCAGCGTCCTATAGCTGAAATCATTGAATCCTCCGAAAACAGGATAGAGATCTTTCCAGCTTATCATATAATCATAACCGGGAAGGAGCTTTTCTCCCTCTTTACCTATGTAATCATAAACCTTTACATCAGCGAAAGGATATCTTCCCATATTGCTGGCACCGGGTCCTCTCAAAATCATTCCTCCGGAATTGTGAAAATCCTGTGTGGCTGCTATGTTTTTATGGGTTATTAAAAATTTGGCAATCGCATAGGTTTCGGAAGGTTCAAAGGGATAATCACTTGCTCCATACTGAATAAAGGGAGGCATCCAGTTAAATCCGTATGTTCTGTTCATATCATAACCTCCCAAAGGATCTTCATTAACAAGTCCGTCACCATCATTGTCTATTCCTTCAAGTCCTAACATTATATAATCTCCCTTCTCTCCAGGTTTTACCCTTACCATAATTCTCGGATCTTTGGGATCCAGTTTTAGATAACCTGTTCCGGGTTTGACCTTTTTTCTCATCTGAACAATATTTCCATCTCCGTCAAGATCATCAAAATCATCCTCATCAAAAAGGCCGTCCCTATCATCATCTATTGGCTTTTTATTAATTCTTGAAGTGCTCGGAGTATTGGGTTTGTCCATAAAAAAAGCTCTTCCGTCAGGATTCACTATTGGTACGATATAAAAAGCAACACGATTTAAAAGATCTGTTATCTTTCTTATTTTTCCATAATTTGAAAGAAGATAATCCATTATATAGAGGGTAACTTCAGTCCCCTGAATTTCATTTCCATGGATATTCGCATCAACATACATAGCGGGTTTTTCGGAGGCTTTTCCAGTATCAGGATTATTAATCGTAACTGCCCAGAGATCTCTCCCCTGATAACTTTTGCCTATTGTTTCAATTTTCACAAACTTAGGATATTTAGATTTTATTTTCTGTAGCGCCTGAAAAACCTCTTTATAGTTGTAATATCTGTCATATCTTAAAATCAGAGAATAGGATAAGCTTGCCAAAAACAGAGACAAAACAAAAACAGATAAAATTTTCTTCCTCATTTCACACCTCCCAGATTAATACTCTTTTCCATATCAACGATTTTTTCATGATGAATCTTTATTTTTATCTTCTTGTTTTTACCCGGATAAATTAAATAGCTAACCTTTTTTGACGAACCAAGGCCTCCCAAATCATTTATCTTCACAAGCTTT
This sequence comes from Candidatus Aminicenantota bacterium, assembly GCA_027031485.1. Classification (GTDB taxonomy): domain Bacteria; phylum Acidobacteriota; class Aminicenantia; order JAMOAD01; family JAMOAD01; genus JALXDT01. Next base: position 13,588 of record JALVQI010000102.1, read on the forward strand.
TTCCCTTCAATTAAAATTGCATCCTTGGGAAGAACAAGCTTTACAAGTATTGGCATTGAATATTTATTCCTCTTTGCCATATTAAGATAGAACGGAAGATAACCCTCATTGACAATATAAAAGTTAACCCTGTATGCTCCGCCATTCTCCTTTTTAACCTTTAAACCTTCAAGTTTTACGGACGGAGTTTTTTTGACAAGTATGTCTAAAAAGCTTACCACTAATTTACTGTTTTCCACGACTTTATCATAGGGAGGAATTTCATCCGTAAAGGGAATAATACCACCTATTTCAACCTCGCCCAATTGAGGATGATTGAATTTTTGCCATTTGACAACACCTTTTCCTTTTAGTTCATTTACTATGTATGATTTAAGGTCCTTATTAAGAGATTTTTTATCTTCAGATCTTTTTTGATATTTTTCAAGAAAAGAGGTCATCTTTGAAAGGGTTAATCTTCCTGATTCAACCATCTTTTTTATCATTTTAACATTAAAAGAGGGTGGCATATTAAAACCTTTCAGAAAACTTTCTATTTCGGAATCCTTAAGTTTCATAAATTCATCCTTGCTCATCTTCTTGAGTTTCTCCACAGTAAGGCCTTTATTCTGTTTCTTTTCGGATTTAGCTTTTGGCAGAGACCAGACATCAACAGCTATTACGGGAATCCCAAGATTAAAGTAAAACCATTTTACGATTGAACCATCCTCTTCTCCCTTAACTTTTCTTTTTATATTGATTTTTTCTTTCTTTGCAAGATCCTTGTATTTTTTTGAAAGCTCCTTGTAGTATGAATAATCCTTTGAATCTATGCTTGCCGGAGGTGCAACACCAAAAAAACTTGCAACCATTTGAGGAGTTATTTTCATTCCTCCTCCGACTCCGCTCTCATTTAAAATTTTAACCAATTCACTTATCTTATACCTTTTCTTGGTATCAATTCCCAAAAATTTCCCGAATCTCTCGGGAACTTTTACCGGCATATCTCCCAATTTAGAGCTTCTCCCCATTTCGGGAAGTTTTATCATATTGTTTGTTCTGTCAATTATATATGCAAGCTCAATGTTTTTATGTTTTAACACAAACTTCATTATAGTTTTGGTTGTCCTCTGAGAAACAGGATAAATGCCCGAACTTTTCCTGTAATATTTAAAAAGAACGGGGAAATTATTGTTTATTATAACTCCTCCTTTTGAATCCTCATTATATTTTCCATCTCCGTCATTGTCTATGCCTTCCGTATAATACTTATAAACACCTCTCTCTTCTTTTACGGGATCAGCTTTTTTAAGCAAATAGGGAAATGATTTATCTTCAATATAGTTTCCGTCAACAGCCTTAACTCGCATCATTGTTATATATCCATCATGATTAAGGTCTTCGGGCGGGTCCTCATCTATCAAACCATCTCCATCATCATCTTTAGGAGTAAAGTTTTTAACTCTCTTTTCAAGAGGTTTCTTA
>JALVQI010000103.1 GCA_027031485.1 Candidatus Aminicenantota bacterium
AAAGTTTGAGAGAGATCCTGAGAAGATAAAGCAAATAAAAAGATATACAAACTGGATGGGGCTATTATTCGGGTGGATGGCAGAAAAGAAGTAAAAACCTTTCAGAAGCAATGACTTTTCGAAAGATAGTGAAACGTGAATGGTGAATTGTGAATAGGGGTTATTGGTTTTTAGTGTTTAGTTTTTTCTTTTTTTTATTGGAAAGTGTCTTGTCCCGTACTTTCTTTTCAGTTGCAAATGAAAAGATACATCAATTAAAGATTAATGTTAGAAGAAATCTTCACCAGAGTATCGCTAATCAAAAAAGATAGTGTTGGGTGAATTGGGAATTGTAAATCAGTGTAATATACATAGTAGGGGCAATTCATGAATTGCCCTTACGGTTAATTGAATTAAATAAAAGAAAACAGCAAAGAACAACAAACCAATAGCTATCGAAATCAACTAAAGGCTCAATGCTCAAAGCTCAGAGCTAATGGGGTGCTCAACGCTAATTGAGAAATAACTTTTTTTCCTTTATTTTTTTTGTTATCATAAAACATGAGTGAAAAGATAATGAAAGTGGTTTGCCCTGTTTGTAAGTCAATTTTGTGGATTGACAAGGATACCGAGCAGGTAATTAAAGTTGAAAAACATAAGGCTAAAAAGAAAGCTTCCCTTGATGACCTTTTGGGAAAGGAGCTTAAGAAAAAAGAGCTTGTGGATGAAACATTAAAAGCAGCTTACGACATAAGCCAGAAGAAAAAAGCCGAGGCTAAGGATAAGTTTGAAGAGCTGATTTCAAAAAGCCCGGAGGAATTGGATGATTAATGTCTTTTTTAAGCTTTTGCTCTCAATGTTTTTGGGGGCTTTGATAGGGCTTGAAAGAGGAGCAAAGGGAAAACCCGCCGGGTTCAGGACAATGATTCTGATAGCTTTCGGTTCCACATTACTTACGATAATATCTCTTGAGATGGTAAGGGCCGGGGTTACAGTGTTGGGAGATCCTTCAAGAATAGCTGCAAATATTATAACAGGAATAGGCTTTTTGGGGGCAGGCACAATAATTAAATTAAGAGGAACAGAGGTCCACGGTATAACAACCGCTGCTACTTTGTGGGTTACGGCTTCCGTAGGAATGGGCGTGGGTGTAGGGCTTTATATTATTTCTTCCGTGTCAACCATCTTTATTATTCTTGTTCTCACAATATTGAAAAAGTTCGAGGAAACTATAGAAAAACCCACAAAAAGATACTTGCTTCATCTTAAATCAACCTACCCTCTTGAATCAACCGAAATTTTCAAAAAATTTAAAATAGACGAAGATGATATTAAAAGTTATTCGCAGGGTAAAGAGGGAGTTGTCTATTACTGGAATATTGAATTTACCGCAAAGAAATTTGATAGAAAGGGAATTATTCAGAGAGCTTACACTCTTGAGGAGATAAAGGAATTCAGGATTGAAGAGAGAGAGGAAATTTAATCAGTTAGTATTGGCCACAAAAAATAGCGGTAAGGTAAAAGAATTTCAGAAATATTTTTCTTCCTTAAATATAAAAATAGTGAAAATTGATGATATTGTTGGTGACATTAAAGAGCCTGAAGAGACAGGTAAAACTTTTAAAGAAAACGCAAAAATAAAAGCAATTTATTATTCAAAATTTACCGACAAGCCTGTAATATCCGAAGATTCGGGGCTTGTAATACCTTATTTGAATAATTATCCGGGAGTTTATTCATCAAGGATAGGAAAAAATGATTCAGAAAGGATTAATAAAATTCTTGAAAAATTAAATGGAATTGAAGAGGATAAGAGAGTGGCTTACTTTGTAAGTGTATTAGCTCTTGCCGAAAATGGAAAAATCATTAAAACATTCTCAGGTAAGGTTAAAGGTTATATTATTAAAGAACCAAAGGGGAACAATGGCTTTGGTTATGATCCTGTTTTTTATTATAAACCCATTCGCAAAACCTTTGCCCAGATTTCCTCTGAGGAGAAAAATAAATATTCCCACAGAGGAAGGGCAATAAAAAAACTTATTAAATTTATCACCAATTTTTCCTGAATCTTTTCACTATGAAAGATAAAAAAGTAAATTTGATTTTTTATTATAAAAAGGGAAACAGATACGGATTTAATGCACTTCTGGGAGCTCTTGAAACTTTTGATAATTTAATTGATTCCGTTAATATATTTTTCTCTGAAAATGAAAAAGATCTCAAATATATTTTATACAGTCTTTCCAAAGAAGAAAGGGAGAAAACACTGATCCTTTTTTCCTTCTTTTCCACTCAAAAAATCAGCTTTTTTGATCTTGCGAGGAAGATAAAAAAAGAATTTGAAGAAATCAGATTATTGGGAGGAGGACCTCATCCTTCGGGAGAGCCGCTTGAAACCATTAAAAACGGTTTTGACTATGTTTTAAGAGGAGAGGGAGAGAAAAGTTTTACGGATTTTCTAAGAGCATTTTTAAAGGGAGAAGAGAGAGAAGTTAAAGGTATAAGCTTTCTTAAATCAGGAAAATTCCATAATGGGGGCAAAGGAGAAAAAATTAATCTTGATCTGTTTCCTCCGTTCTCATTAAAGTATGAAAAGTTTGGTCCGATTGAAATTACAAGGGGGTGTCCCTTTGTATGCTATTATTGCCAGACTCCCCAGCTTTTCGGAGCAAAAGTCAGACACAGAAGTATTGATAATATTTTAAAATATGTGGAAATTTTGAAAAATCGCGGAATGAGGGATATGAGATTTATTTCCCCCAATGCCTTTTCCTATGGTTCGGAGGATGGGAAAGAGATAAATTATGATGCTCTTGAAACTCTTTTAAAAGAGATGAAAAAACTTCTGGGAGAAAGAGGGAAGATATTTTTCGGAACTTTTCCCTCTGAAGTCAGGCCAGAGCATGTTAATGAAAGGACTCTTGAGCTTTTAAACAGATATACGGATAATAAAAGATTGGTAATGGGAGCTCAGACTGGTAGTAATAAACTATTAAAAAAGATTCACAGAGGTCATAGTGTTGAGGATGCAAGAAGAGCTGTAAGATTGGCAAGGAAATATAATTACAGTGTTGATATTGATTTTATTTTCGGACTTCCTTTTGAAGATGAGCAAGATATTTCAGATAGCGTAGATTTCATGGAAGAGCTCATATCTTACGGAGCAAGAATCCATGCCCATACATTCATGCCTTTGCCTCAAACACCATTTTCAAAATCCCTTCCCGGGAAAATTCCAGAAAGAGTTAGAAAATTTATTAATCGCTATCTACCGAAAGGCAAAATATTCGGGGATTGGAGAGAACAGGAGAAAATAGGAGAGATTCTAAAAAAATCCTGAAATTATCGTGAATTTTGCTTTCTTGAAAATTCGTATTAAATAATATAGAATTTTCATATGAAAAGATATATCGGTCTTATAACAGATTTCGGAGAAAAGGATTATTTCATCGGGGTTTTAAAAGGAGTTATTGCAAAGATTAATCCTGAAGCTGAGGTTATAGATATTGCCAATGGTCTCCCCTCTTTTTATCCTGACTCTGCCTCTTTTGTCATTGAAAAAAACATAGATTATTTCCCTCCTTCCACAGTGTTTTTGGTCGTTGTGGATCCCGGCGTTGGAACGGACAGAGGAATACTTTTAGTAAGTTATGACAGATACTATATTGTTGCACCGGACAATGGTGTATTAACACCTATTTTAAAGAAAGATGAAAGTTTTGTAAGGATTGTGGACGCAACACACTACTTTCTAAGCGATAAGCCTTCAACATTTGAAGCAAGAGATAAGATGACACCAGTTGCAGCATATCTTACAAAAGGAGTTGATCCATCTAAGTTGGGTAGTGAATACGATGATTTCATAGTAAAAGAGGGATATTTTCCTTCGGCTGTTTCATCAACTGAAATTAAGGGTAAAATTGTTTACATAGATAAGTTTGGTAATCTTATAACAAATATATCAAGGGAATTTCTCTTTGAGAATATGTCAAAATCAGGATTTAGCAAATTTAAAATTATAATAAAGGAAAGAGAGATAACAGCTTTTGCAAGAACTTATGCGGATGGCAAAGGAGAACCTTTTATGCTGATAGGAAGCCACGGAAATCTTGAAATATCAATGAACAGATCTTCGGCTTTTAAATTTTTAAAGGCAGGGCTCAATGCCAGCGTGAAATTAATCTATTATTGAGGTAAACATGGAAATAAGATGGGAGAAAAGTTTTGATTCAGCCCATAGAATATGGCAACATAGTGAAAAATGCAGATTTTTACACGGACATACTTACAAAGTTAAGGTAAAAGCCGAAGGAAGTCTTAACAAATGGGGAATGGTGGCTGATTTCGGAGATTTAAAGGATTTAATAATTAATCTTTTAGACCATAAAATCATTTTATTCAGAGGGGATCCGATAGTTGAAGGATTGAAAAATCTTGATCAGAGACTTATCCTTCTTGACAGAAATCCCACCGCTGAAAATCTTGCTTTTTTCATTGCATCAAGGCTTCTTGAAAATCTTGATATAGAAATGGTTGAAGTTGAAGTTTTTGAGACTCCGAGTCAGAGTGGTTTTTGCAAAATGGATAAGATTAATTTTGAAAAAGTGGATTTTGAAGAGTTCACTCCTTTATGACTCAATTTTTCTTTCTTTACAGGGAGAGGGTAAAAGAAGCGGAGTATTATCCGTTTTTTTAAGATTGTCAGGTTGTAATTTAAGGTGTGAATTTTGCGATACTCTTTATGCTGTTGAAAAAAGTTCTTCTAAAAATTGGAAAAGAGAAAATCCGGAGTTTATACATAAAAAACTTAAAGAAATCAAAGGTAATGCTTCAAATATTGTAATTACGGGGGGAGAGCCTCTTTTACAGAAAGAAGCTGTTTACGAATTATTAAAATCGATAAAAAATGAATTTGAAACAATTGAAATTGAAACAAATGGAACAATTAGCGGAAAATCTTTGTTTGAGTTTTCTCCGTTTTTTAATGTTTCGCTAAAGCTTTCAAACAGCGGAGAGGCTTCTTCCAAAAGATTAATACCGGGGGTTATTGAAGAATTTGTTGATTATGATAAAACCATCTTTAAGTTTGTGATTTCCAATGAAAAAGACATTAAAGAGATAAAAGAGATAGAAGATAGGTTTAAAATGCAAAAGTCAAAAATTTTTCTTATGCCATTGGCTTCAAATGTTGAAGAGCTAAAAAGAAAAGGGAAAAAGGT
>JALVQI010000104.1 GCA_027031485.1 Candidatus Aminicenantota bacterium
TTTTAATACAGGAAAGGAAGATAAAAGTGGAAATAAACGGGAGGGTTAGTGCATAAGCTATAAGTTTGTCATGCTGAATAAAAGGAACTTCTAACACTTTAAAACCCTCCTCAGCGAAAAATCTTATAAAGAATTCGGCTCCTTTTCTGTCGGATTCCTTTATTATGAGAACCTCTCCATTTTCTGATTCTTTAGAAAATTTGGAAGGACTGAACATAGGATGAATTGATACAAAAGGTCGTTTACTATGTTTATAATATTCAATCAAATCTCCTTTTATCGGAGCAGTATCTACTAATAGACATTTTTCCGGAAGTAATTTTTCTATGTCTTGGTAGGCTTTTACTGAGTTAAAAAAGGTAAAAGTGTTAAGAACCATTTCTGGCTGGACTTTGGAAATTTCATTCAGTGAAGTCAGGAAGTTCACCCTGGTAAGATTCTGAAATTTTTTCCTTTTTACATCGTAAACCCAGACATCGTTTTTTTTCGAAAATTTTTCTGCGAACCATTTTCCCATATTGCCGAGCCCGAGGATCAATATTTTCATGATGATACCTCCATGGTGGAATAATATCCCAGGAATTTGAAGTAGTCTGTTTTATTCTTTGCCTTTGAAATTGCTTGCTCTGCTTCCTCGGGTTTCCCCCCAATTTCTAAATCCAAGAAGTAATAATATTCTTTTGCCCTACCTATTACTGGCATAGATTGAATTCTGGAAATATTTAAGCTTCTTTCGGCGAAAATTTGGAGTATTTCCTTCAGAGAACCCGGTTTGTCTGGAATTGAAAATATGAAAGAGGCCTTTGAGCCTTTTTTGCTGCCTCCTTTTGATAAAAGTAAGAAACGAGTTTGATTTAAAGGATTGTCCTCTATTTCTCTTTCTATAATCTTAAGCCCATAAATTTTTGCGCATAGATCACTGGCTATAGCAGCGGAACAACTGAGTTTATTAAGAGCAATCATTTTAGCTGCTCCCGCAGTGTCATAAAAAGGTATGGCTTCCAAACCTCTACTGTAAAGGTAGTTTCTGCATTGAGCCAGAGCTTGAGGGTGGGAGTATATGAACCTTATATCTTCTTTTCTGGTTCCATGCAGAGCTAAAAGAGCATGCCTTATTTTCATACTTATTTCTAGCTCTATTTTTAAGGAAGAATTCATAAGGAGGTAATGAGTTTCGTTAATGGGGCCTGCTGAGAAGTTTTCAAATGGGGCTATTATTTTTTCAACTATTCCCCTTTCCGCTGCTTCAAAAAGGCTTATGAAGTCAGGAAAAGGTATGGCAATCCCGATTCCCACTTTTTGTATCACTACTTCACTGTAAGCCCCATGCTCTCCCTGAAAGCCTATCAGTAGGCTCTTCTTTTTTTGAAGACTTTTACTCTCATTTAAAATAATGCTATAAAGTTTTTCAAGAAAAGGCTGACTTAGACATTGAACCTTGAGATTCAAAAGACTTTCCTTTATTTTCTTTTCCCTTTCAGCATCATTGATTTGTCTCTTAAAACTCCTCGTTAGTAAGGCCAACTCCATTCGCCTCTCCAGCAGCCAAACAATTTTTTTATCAATTTCATCTATTTCATTTCTGATTTCCTCCAGGGTCATTTTGCCTC
>JALVQI010000105.1 GCA_027031485.1 Candidatus Aminicenantota bacterium
AAGAAGAATACAAAGAAGTGAAATTTGAACGAACTTTGAAATTACTAAAAAGATACTATGACTCAAATAATTATTTAAAGCTTTTTATAGATTAAATGAATTGGAGAATATATCCTAAAAATAAATGTAAATGAATGGACAATCGGGATATGAGTTAAAAAAACCAAGGGCGGTAGCATGGATGAGGTGATTAATAAAATGATGTGATAAATTATTTTAAACATGCAGAATCGAAAGGATACCAAAGTAAATGTGAATGTGAAAATATTGCGAACAAAAAACTAAATTCAAAATATATATACATGACAGGATATTATTATCATATTAAATCTTGGATAATTAGAGATTTGCTCTTCTAAAGGAGAGAATATGAAAAAAAAGATATTAAAAATAATGCTGTTATTATTTTCTTTAATGGCTGTCAAATACGTTGACTCTTTATTGTTCTTTTATTTTTCTCAAAAAGACCTTGATAAAAAGATAAAAATCATGGTAAAAGAACGGAAAGATCTAATTTATTATAAAAAAACATATTCACTTAAAAAGAAAAAGTTTGTTTTAGTTAACAATGAAGATAAAAAAGCATTAATTATTAAGACCTGCTGGAAACTTACACCGCCTATTATTTATGAGATAGAGAACAAAACAAGTGGCAAATTCTTATTACCTCTGTTGGATAAATATGTTTTTGTAGAGAAAGGAAAAACAATGATTAATATATATAAAACAGGAAGGATTCAAATAATAAAATCCTGTGGAAAAAAATATATTATAAAATCAAATATTTTTAGTTTTTCTAACAGAGCTGTTTTAAGATTGTTTAGTAATCTTAATAATAACCGGGGAATTAATTCCTTTAATATAAAAACAGGATGTGCTTTTGGAGACTCAATTAATAAATATTTAAGATTTCCTTATATATTTTATTTTTATCTTCCTTTTTTTGCGATTTTAATTTTAACAGGAATATTTAACAAAAAAGAAATTAGAGCAAGTTACATATACTTTTTTATAATGCCGGTTATTTTCAATTTTTACGAATTCCTTTTTAAAGATCATGTTGTTATGCTTAAATTATTAACAAAACTTAATATCCCGCTAATAGTAGGTATTTTTATTTTTGTTTGTTTTTATGCTTTTATTTTCAGAGAATTAATAAAGTTGAAGAAAAAAGGAGTTAACATAAGAGATGTTTTAAATAGTTCAATATTCCTTTTCTTTTTATTTCTTCCTTTTGTTCTGAGATTTTAAAGAAGGGCAGGAGGGTTATTATTATAATTTATTTCAAAATAAAATATTCCTCAAAGCAAAGAGAAGAGTGGAGTGATATAGATTATTTCGGTGCAAGGTATTACAGCAATGAACAATTCAGATTTACATCCCCCGATCCTGTAATGATAAACAAAGAAAGAACAGACAAACCATGGCTCCTGAATCTTTACGCATACACAAGGAATAATCCTATGAGTTATGTGGATATGGACGGGAGAGTTGATGGAAATAACTGGAAAATGTTAATGCCGAATGGAGGCGGATGGGATAAAGTTGATCCCAAGGAATTCAGAAGAGTCATGACAATACCTCTTCTTGCAGCGGGCGCAATTGCGG
>JALVQI010000106.1 GCA_027031485.1 Candidatus Aminicenantota bacterium
AATTGTTTTGAAAGATATTGTTTCCAATCAATACCGTATTCTTTCAAAAATCTATAAAACTCATGTTTTTTAAAGCATCTGGCAATTTCTTTACCTTTATAATAAATTTTTGAACCAGATTTATTATTAGCCTTTTTAATAGAGTAACCTTCAATTTTTTCAAAAAGAGTAACTAAATCAACTCTTTCTTCAAATAATAATCCTGTTTTTGTTTTAGCACCTCCCTTACCACCTTTTTTCATAACTTCCTCCTTTTTTATTTAGCAATTGACATAATTTTTTCATAGGCATTATTTGTAATTAACAATTCTGTTAATTCTCCTCTTTTTTCAGGATTAGAGTTTATGCTTCTCCTCGCCTTTACTCTTTTGATATTAAATTCACTGTACAATTCATCAAAAAAATTGTTGTTAGGATTTTCCACTTTCACATCGGAATTGCTTAAAATCCATTGATAACCCAATGAATCAATCTTTTTGCAAAATTTTGCAAGTCTGATTTGTTCGTTATCATCAAATTCCTCTTTTGCATAAGAATTAAAATTTGATGTATCGTTCAAGGGTTTGTATGGAGGGTCGCAGTAAAATAAAGTGTTGTTTTTTGCGTACCTTAATGTTTCTTCAAAGTCACCATTCAATATAGTTACCTTTTGTAAAGCTTGGCTTACTGCTCTTAAATTATCCTCATCACAAATCATAGGTGTTTTGTAACTACCTATTGGAACATTGAATTCATTTTTTCGGTTAACTCTATACAAACCATTGAAACAAGTGCGGTTAAGAAAAATAAAAAGTGCTGTTTGAGTTGTTTTGTCAGAAACCCTACTATTAAATAGCTTCCTTTTTGAATAGTAATATTCTTTTTTTTCTTCAGGTTTGTCTTTTAGTGAATGGTATTCTTTTTCCCACTTTTTTAATATTGCGATTAATTCTTCAACATTTTCTTTTATTGTTTCATAGGAATTTGTTAAATCCGAATTAATATCATTAATTATGGCTCTTTCAATATTCGGATATTTTTGTAATACCCAGAATAAAACCGCTCCACCACCGACAAAAGGTTCAATATATGTGAATCTATTTTGTTTTAGATAGGTAGGTATCAGACTATCTATTTCATATAATAATTGGCTTTTTCCGCCGGCCCACTTTACAAACGGTTTTGCTGTTTTATTAATTATATCCATAACCTTTTCATTTGCCATGCAATAGCCTCCGGGAAAATAACATAAAAACCCTTTCCTCCAGCTAATCTTTAGCTGTATTAAATAATAAAATAAAAAAATTTTCGTGTCAAACGATGACCGACATGAAGTGACTTTTATATTCTGTTATTGTTATTAGCTTATTTCTATTGGAATTCGTTGTTCTAATTTAATGGCTACCGATGTGTAGATATCAACATTTTGTTTTTGAGTTTCAATACTTATGATTAAAGAATATCTTGTTTTATTATTAACCTTACCTAAGTAAGACCTCTCTCTCCTCCAACAAATACTCGGGAAAACAGCAATTAAATTTGAAGATGCCAAATCAACCGCAGTGCCTTTCCAAATGTCTGAGTGTATTGAACCTTTATCTCTGCTTTGTCCAATTACCCAATGGTCAGAAGGGCTTTCCGTATCCGGGCGTCCATGTTCTTCATCTCTTACCGCTTTGTTAATTCGCCTGATAAACTCATTTTCAATTTCTGTCGGAGAATTTATTTTGAATCTTAAACCATGGGAAGGATAACGGTATCTGTCTTTCCAACCAATTTCTCCCGGACCCGGTACAATAAAATTAAAAAGGGATTTCTCATATTCGCTCCAATGAATCTTCGGTATAACATCTTACATTACCAATTTTATCTTAATCCTACCCTGCCTTGCAATGGCGAGATGTGTCAAGACACTATAAGTAAGCCAAGCATTTAATATGTTGAATATAGTGCGTACCGCATCTTGAAACAAATGTTTTTTTATATAGGAAAATAATTTTGTTAAACGACGAAGAGATGGTTTTTTTACATAATCTACTTCCTGTTGATGTTTTGTTCGCCGAAAATATGGGGAGTAATAATTTATATTTGATTTGTCTAATTCGTTCTGAGATTAAAAAAGTTTTTCCAATTTGTCTTGACCCCCTTAATAATATAGCTTTCCTCAAGCCGATTTGGTCATTTATTATTTTTAACTGAATCCTATATACTAATCGCTAAATCCAACAACTTGGGTTTATCTCTTCTCCAAGATATCCAGGAAGGTTTCTTTTGTAAGCAAATTGATCTCCCCTGAATTTTCTAAGAATGGTGCAACATCTTCTCTTATCTTCTTAAAATTAACACTGAGAATCTTTTCCATCAGAGCTTTTTCCCACCCCATTTTTTCCACTTTTTTCAACTCTTTCGGATGAGTTTGAGCTACTGCGTTTAAAAACAGTTCTTCATCAGGGGTTAATGGAGGCTTTTTTGTCATATACCACAACAGATCATAAAAATCCCTTCCTTTGATATATCCGCGAAAAATAACAGCATGCAATTTTTTAGCAAATAGTGAAGAGAGCTCATAATGTTTAACTCTGAATCTGACTTCCTTTCCCGCTATGCTTTTTTCAGTTTTTCCCCCACTGGGAGGAGATAAATCAATTTCAAGGCTTATTGTTAGTTTTTTCCCGTAAGAGAGCATAAGCAGTTCATCAAGCCCGATAAATTTGACTCTTAAATGATAAAGATTTCCCTTTTGTTTTTCCGCGATTTCAACTTTATAACCTGCAAGAAATAGTTCTTGCTCAAGTGCTTTCCTTAATAATGAAATATCCGGATAATCAGGTGCTGAAAAATCCAGATCTTCAGAAAACCTTTTTAAACCGTAGATAATCCTTAGAGCTGTTCCCCCTTCGAAAATTAATGATTGGGCAAATTTTCTCATAAAATTTATATATAAAATAAATTCTTGAAGATACTCTCTCCCGATATTTAATTTCATCAAAGGCTCTTTTTGAGACTCAATGATTTTGATTAACCTGTCTTTCATACTATATTCTCCATTTTTCTCTTTACCCATAAAGGGTAGGTTTTAAGCATTTCTTCTAATTTATCTTTATCTAAAATTTCAAGATTTTGTAATCTTAAACTTTCCTGTGATTGATGAGTAATATAAATAGTATCAAGCAAAGCTTTTTCAGGAGTTGCCAATAATACATTAAAATCACCAAATTTCACTTTTGTGTAGCCACAAAATAACTCTTGCTTTATTTTCCTGAAAGTAAACACTCCAATCGGTGTTGAAAAAGTCCGTGTTCTACGGGTAGAAACAGCGGTGACAGAAAAAACAGCCTCCGGAATAAGCCCGTAATAAGACAATGCGCTCTGCAAACTAACATATGAAGGGAAAAGCAAAATATTTGACAGGTAAAACAGTGGTGGGAAAGGCTTGATCTCAGAAGATAAAAGATAAAACCCTTTCCGCAGCTCTATAAGCTTTCCCTGTTTTTTCCATTTACTTAGCTGGGGCCTTAATGTGGAGGGTTTGCCCAAAAAAGGGATATCTTGAGGGCGAATAATCCCGATTTTACTAACCTTTTCAATAAGTTCAATATATTTCATTTCAGCTCCTTGTAAATTATAACAATAAATGGAAACGATTGCAAGTTTTGATAATTCTTGTTTTGAAGTGATCTAACTAAATACCAAATATTCTATATAAAAAAATCTTTCTTAAACTTTTAAACTCCCCTAAAACAATCCCTTTATCTCTCCTTCATCTGTGATGTCTATGTTTTCTGCGGCGGGGGTTTTGGGGAGACCGGGCATCAGGAGAATGTCTCCTGTGATCGGGACATTGAAGCCTGCACCTGATGAGATTTTTATCTCTCTTACTGTGACAAGAAAGTCTTTGGGTCTTCCTAATAGAAGCGGGTTATCGGAGAGGGATTTTTGGGTTTTTGCAATACAGACGGGAAATTTGTCAAAACCTAATTTTTTTATTCTCTTAAGATCACTTTTGGCTTTTTTCGTAAAATCTATTGCCTTTGAGCCGTAAATCTCTTTTGCGACTATTTCAATCTTTTTCTCTGTGGGAAGATCAAGGGAGTAGAGCGGTTTATAGTTTGAAGTTTCACCTCCTTTTTCCTTTATAAAGGAGGCAATTTCAACTCCGCCTTCGCTTCCCTTTGCCCAGAAGTCAACCACAAAAGCCTTAAAGCCTTTGCTCTCAACAAAATCCTTTATAATCTTATGCTCTTCTTCGGTATCAGTGGTGAATCTATTTATAGCTACAACAGCTTTCATTCCGAATTTTGAGATATTTTCAAGATGCTTTTCAAGGTTTGCAAGCCCTTTTTCAACCGCAGCAGGGTCAGGCTGATCTATCTCCTTTAAGCTTTTGCCTCCGTGCATCTTCAATGCTCTTACAGTGGCAACAAGTACAACTCCTGCAGGATTAAATCCCGCATATCTTGCAACAATATCAAAGTATTTTTCTGCTCCGAGGTCAAAGCCGAATCCTGCCTCTGTTACAACATAATCAAAAAGTTTAAGGGCTAATTTCGTGGCTATGACTGAGTTTGTTCCCTGAGCTATGTTTGCAAAGGGTCCTCCGTGAATAAATACAGGAGTATTTTCCAGAGTTTGAACAAGATTTGGTTTGAGAGCATCCTTTAAAACAGCAGCAACCGCTCCCTGAACCTTTAAATCCCTTACGAACACAGGCTCTCCCTCATAGGTAAAGCCCAAAAGAATATTGCCTATCTTTTCCTTTAATTCTGCATAATTGTTTGCAAGACAGAGTATTGCCATAATTTCTGAGGAGGCTGTTATCTGAAATGAGGTCTCCCGCGGCACTCCGTTCTTTCTTCCGCCAAGGCCCGAAACAATATATCTTAAGCCTCTGTCATTCATATCTATGACACGGGGCCATTTTATCCGACGAGGATCTATATGGGGCTTTTTTCTTCTGAAAATATGATTATCTATGATTGCTCCTAAAAGATTGTGAGCTGCTGATACAGCATGAATATCTCCCGTAAAGTGGAGGTTTATATCTTCCATAGGCAAAACCTGAGATCTTCCTCCTCCGGTGGCTCCTCCCTTTATCCCGAAAAGAGGCCCCATTGATGGCTCTCTGAGGGCAGCACCGGCCTTTAATCCGACTCTGTTCAAAGCCATGGAAAGTCCTATCGAAACTGTTGTCTTTCCCT
>JALVQI010000107.1 GCA_027031485.1 Candidatus Aminicenantota bacterium
TGATTTTGAATTAATTAATAAACATTTAAATAAAAAAAATAACTCTGATTCTGAGGTGCGCTAAATATGATTATAATAAATTATAATAATTTTATTTCGGTAAGATTTAATTTTGATGAAAAACGTACCTAAAAATCAATTTTATTACTATCAAAGAATAAAAACTACAATTTTATCAATCATACATTTTTGTTGTATTGAAGATGAAATTTTGTTAATTCTTCTTTTTCTTTAAAATTAAACTAATATTTTAAGATTTCTCTTCCACTCTGACAAACAAAATTTTCTCTCAAAGAAGGTCCTGCCATCTTATATCTAATTTTATTTTGTCATGATTATTATTTTCATGGTCTTCCCTGACAAGATTATCCGGATCTACCCATAATTCCGCCCAAACATCCTTTGAAGAATGAAACCATACTTTTCTCGTAATAGGAATAGATTGTCCGGGATCTAAGGCTGGTATATCAAAATATTTGGTCCCTTTGGTTTCTATGTAGAATTTAAGCCTTGTGGGAGAAGATCTCTTCTTACCTATATTTTTAACTCTTGCTACAACATGGGATTCTATCCACACACTATGTTTTGGTGTTACTATCCATGTAGTAAGATCCGGAAGATTTTCCCTTACAATGGATTTCTTTGAAATATTATTATTGTAATTAGATTCTTTAATACTATGATCAGGATTCACTTCAAATATAAAATGATAGGTCAATCCCATTGTCTTTAACTTATAGGTCTGGTCAAAAACTACCGTCCTCCCGACAGGTATGGAGCTAAAAGTCTTTGTATACGTTGCTACCTGTGACATCAAAATCCTTCCTGAACTATCTTTTGGATGAACTCTTAACCTTACGAATACATCCTTGGCATCGCTTTTTCCTATATTCTTTATTGCAGCATGAAACTTTGCCACATGCTGTTCAAGATCCGTAAAAAAGAGTTTTTCCCCATAAACCATAAGATCAGGAAAAAGCTTAAATTTCCTTATTGATTCATTAATTCCTTTTTTAGATAATGCATTATTAATATTTTGATTGAATGCAATGTTCGCATTTTCAATTCTAAACATTTCAGAATCATCATACACAGCATTGTCAATTGTTTTCACCCTTATCTTGTAAGAGCCATTCGGAATAGTCGCAGGGATTGTCCAGTTGTAGCTCCCATTGTTTACCGTTGAGTTTGTTATACTAAGCACCTTTGTTCCACTCTGCATTAACCTTATTTTAACATTCGCATTCATATTTCCGCTCTTTCTCCAGGTTATTGTATAGGTGTTTCCCTTATACCATGTCTGACCGGAATGAGGGTTTGTTATTGTAATGCTTGCTGTTTGAGCAGGAGTATTTGCTATGGTAAAAACATCACTATCATCATACACGGCATTGTCTATTGTTTTCACCCTTATCTTGTAAGAGCCATTTGGAATAGTCGCAGGGATTGTCCAGTTGTAGCTCCCATTGTTTACCGTTGAGTTTGTTATACTAAGTACCTTTGTTCCACCCTGAAATAATCTGATTTTAACATTCGCATTCATATTTCCGCTCTTTGTCCAGGTGATTGTATAGGTTTTACCTTTTTCCCAGAAATCTCCCGAGTGAGGACTCGTTACTGTGATACTTTGTGAATAACTAAAAGCAACAATGAATATTGCGATTAAAAAAAACATTAATAATTTTTTCATTCTTCCCTCCTTTCTTTTCTTCATTTTTTTCCTCCTTACATTTTAATTAAAACTACTATGTTTACTTCCGTTTATTTTGAATGAAGCGAAATGGGAACTTTAATCGTAATATCAACACTCCCCTTTATACTTTTTGTTCCGCCTATTGTGTAGATTTTTATTTTATAACGCTTTCCTGTAAACGAACCTAATCCTTTCGGAACTATCCATGAATATGTCGATTCAGATTTGCCAGTAGTGGGGGATAATACATCATTGCCATCATATATAACTTTAATCAGGGATTTTCCGTTAAAATTATACAAACCAATTTTAATATGTTTACCTTTAGTATATATGTTGTTCCAAATTATATTGTATCTTTTCCCCTCAAACCAAGTTGTTGAAGCTTTAGGCTCGATAATTCTTATATGAAGATTAGTATGAGGAGAAAGAACCGCTGTCTTCGCAAACATTGCCCGTTTTTTATCCAGTTCCGGATTTCTGATAATAAAAGCCCCGCTAGTACCCCTAACAGAATTGTCAATAGTTTCTATGTATATATAGTAAGTTCCGGTCTCTAAACTTTTAGGCACCTCCCATATACAACTCCCATCATTAGGTGTCATATCTACTATCATCCCAAATATCATTACCCTTCGCTTTATTTTCCGCAGTAATTTTATTTTTACAAATGCATCCATGCTCCCGCTCCTTGTCCAAGTGATTATATAGGTATGACCTGTAAGCCATGTAAGCAATGGGTAAGCCGCATGAGGCTCCTCTACCGTAATCTTTGAAGCAAAACTCATTGCGTTTATAAACACTGCGATTAAAAGAATCATAAATAATCTTTTCTTCATTTTTTTCCTCTTTACATTACATTTTAATAAATTAAATTTCCCTTCTTTAATATTTTAATTATTTTTCTACTTTATTGGTTTAACATTTTAGTAAAAGTATTGTTATCTTCCCTTATTTCATGAACTTTATTTTCAGGATCAACTTTTATTATAATTTTTGGACTCCTGTTATACATAAATGCTTGATCTTTAAAAACCTTTACAGAGAATTTTCCGGGTTCTATGGAATGCTGTATTTTATATTCCAGTTGATAGCTTAAAACCCATTGATTATTGTCTAAGTAGAATATCCGGACTCTTACAACAACATTTTTTGGGGTTTTAACTTTTCCCTTATTGTGCACCGAAACAAAGATATCTCCCTTCAGCCAATAATTATTACCACTTGCAGTTTTCAATTTAACAAGAGGTGAAACATATGCGCTAACCGTAAGATCCGGCAAAAATGAAATGATTGGATATATTGAGGAGGATCTCTTAATAGAAAAAGCTCCGCTGTCTCCGTAAACATTGCCTGTGAGAGTGGAAATTCTTACTATATAATCACCTGTTGGTACCGATAAAGGAATTTTCCACTGCATTTCTCCGTTATTTGGAGTCATAGTGCTAATTTCCATTATTTTTTCTCCATTAGAAAATTTAATTAAAAAGATCTTTAATCGCGTCCTTGAACTTAAATTGCTATTTATCCATCTTATTTGGAGATTATCCAATCTCGCAAAATGATCTCCTTTCTTAGGTGAAGTAACTGTTATCTTTTCCCCTATGTGTATGGGGGTATCTATGATAGAAAATGTTTCTCCGTCATCATAGACTGCATTGTCTATGGTCTTCACCCTTATATAGTAAGCACCCTTTGACAAACTTGCCGGAACTTTCCAGCTGTAACTTCCGTTATTTATTGTTGAATCTGTTATGCTTAAAATCTTTGTACCCCTCTGCATTAATCTGATCTTTACATTTGTATTCATCTTACCGCTCTTTGTCCAGGTGATTGTATAGGTCTTTCCTTTGCACCATTTCTGACCCGAATGGGGACTTGTTACAGTGATGTTTGCAGCAGGAGCATTCCCTATCGTAAAAACTTCACCGTCATCATAGACTGCATTGTCTATGGTCTTCACCCTTATATGGTAAGAGCCGTTTGACAAACTTGCCGGAACCGTCCATGAATAGCTGCCGTTATTGGGAGTTGAATCCGTTACAGCAAGTATCTTTGTGTTGCCCTGCATTAACCTGATTTTAACATTCGCATTCATATTTCCGCTCTTTGTCCAGGTGATTGTATAGGTTTTACCTTTTTCCCAGAAATCTCCCGAATGAGGATTGGTTACAGTAATGCTTTGAGAGAAACCAATTGATGCTAATGTGAATACTATAATTAAAATTAGAAAAAACTTACTTCTCATTTTCCCCTCCTTTCAAAAATCATTAAATTTAATACTGCAATTTTTATGCCATTTGAATTTAAAAATCATGTTTCTTATAAATTAAGCCTTTTAAGAAAATTTTTTCTATAAAAGCAACAATTTTGTCAACAAAACGACAAAATTGCCAGCAAAAAGTTGAAATTGTTTAATCCCCATGGAACATAAAAAGCTAATAATCCATCAAAAAGCTCTGTTAATAAGAAAGAAAAATTAATACACCTAATTTATCTTTAATTTCATAAAAAATTATAAATAGCTTTATTCCGGACCATTGAAAATCATTGTCTCTGAATAAAATTTTCTTAATTCACCAATAATTGATTGGAAATATCCTTTCAAGTGCCGCAGGAAAGATAGGAGCAAGATGCTTGCTCTCTCACATAGCTTAATAGTGATTTTTTTACTTTTTACAATTTATTTTACGGTCAAGAATTAAAATTTAATATTTGAGGTTATAAATCAAGCTTTTCAAACTCTTTTAAAAGAATCTGTTTTATAGTGTGAATTTTTTTATTTGAGTAAAATCCTGCCGCATGAAGATGACCGCCTCCTCCGAACTTTTCGGCAATTTTGCTTGAATCCGCATTATCCCTTGATCTTAATGAGACTCTGTAAGAACCATCATCGTTCTCTTTTAAAAAAGCAACTATTTTAACCTTTCTGATTGATCTTACAATTGTGACTATGTCTTCAGTTTCAACATCCTTTAAATTAAGCTCATCTAAAAATTTTTTATGCATCGTGATAAACGCAACCTTATCATCAAGGAATGTCTCCAGGGTTCCAAGCACCTTTGATATCAGTTTAACCTTTTCCGGAGTATAATTTTCAAAAAGCAGTCTGTTTACCTTAACAGGATCAGCCCCTTTTTCAACAAGCTCCGCACTTACCTTAAAAGCTTTTGAATTAACATTTGTAAACCTGAATCCTCCCGTATCAGAGACTATCCCGGAATAAAGCAAGGTCGCTATCTCTTTGTCTATTTCAACTCCAAGATAAAAGGCCAATTCATAGATCATAATCGCTACCGCGCTTTCTTCCGGATCCACCCAATTTAACTCCACCTCCTCTTCATTTGAAAGATGATGATCTATTAAAATTCTAAAATAACGGTCAAGATTCTTTTGTCCTGATCTTTCCTCTGTAGAACATTCAATTAAAACAACCACATCAAATTCCTGAGGATAAATATCTCCGAACTCTATAACATCATAGTGTGGGAAATAGGTTAGAGGAGGCTGAGGAATATCTTTATTGACATATCTTACCTCTTTTCCCATTTTCTTTAGCATGAGATAAAGAGCCAGACCCGAACCTATAGAATCCCCATCAGGTCTTATATGGGAGGTTATTGCTATCTTCCGGCTTTTTTTCAGTTTTTCAGCTATCTCTTTTGCTTCCCTGTTCATCTATAATCTCTTCTTTTATGAATTGTAAAAATGGAGTATACCTTAAATTCAATTTTTTTGCAATCTGTTTTCTAAAGTATCCTTTTCTTTTATTAAGAGTTAGTATTGTTTTCTCTTCATTCTCACCGAAAACAGATATATAAAAAAAAGCTGTGGAAAGGTCAGCGGAAAGTTCCACTCTTGATAAGGTGATTAGATTATTATGTTGAAAGTTTAAAAGCTCCATTGAGATCAGATTTCTCAAAAGATGCTTTATTCTCTCCTCTTTTATTCTCTTACTCATATCTCACCTTAATATTAAAAGGAGAAACTCCGATTTTTTCTTCTATTGTATCTATGATATTTGAAAACATATTATCCACTATCCTCTTTTCATTATTTACAATAGCAACCCCAAACATAACTCTCTGCCACAACTCAAAAAAATCTATCTCAGCTATTGAAACATTGAACCTTGCCTTGATTTTATCCCGAATCATATTTACCACTTTTCTTTTTTCTTTTAATGAGTGAGAGTGGGGAAGATACAGCTCAAAGGTAAAAATTCCCACTATCATATTTTTTGTTTAATTCTCTCTATTTTAAATGTCTCTAAAATATCTCCTTGCTTAACATCATTGAAATTTCTGATTTTTATTCCACATTCCTGTCCATTTTTAATAACATTAACATCCTTTGAATAATGCTTTAAACTTTCAATCTCCCCGGTAAAAATAACTACCCCGTTTCTTACCACTCTGATATTTGATTCTTTCTCCACCTTTCCTTCACTAACATAACAACCGGCCACCGTCCCCACTCTGGGAACTTTAAAGACCTTTTTAACCTCAGCTGTTCCCAAAAAGATCTCTTTTTCAATAGGCGATAAAATTCCTTCAAGAGAAGCTTTTATTTCATCAAGGAGTTGATAAATTATTGTATAATATCTTATTTCAACTTTTTCATTTTTTGCTAAATCTCTTACCCTTTTATTAGCTCTTACATTATAGCAAATTATTATTGCATTTGTTGTGGAAGCAAGGAGAACATCACTCTCACTAACAGCTCCGGTGGTGCTTTGAACAATATCTATCTTTACTTCGGGATGCTTTATCTTATTCAAACTATCCTCTATGGCTTCAAGAGAACCTTCCACATCAGCTTTGATTATCAAAGGAAGTTTTTTTACTCCTTCTCCCTTTACCTTCTTCATAAAATCCTCAAGGGAAAATCTCCTTTCGAGCTTTTTCCTTCTCTCCTCTTCAGCCTTTTCCTTTCTCAGAGCCGCTATTACCTGAGCTTTTTCAAGAGATGGAACCACTTGAAATAATTCCCCTGCTTTCGGAGTTTCATTAAAGCCACTTATTTCAACCGCTGAAACCATTTTTGCTTCTTTTAATCTTTTTCCCCTTTCATCCTCAAGAGATCTTACCTTACCATAAGTTACTCCGGAAATAAAAGGATCTCCCTGTTTAATTACCCCTTCCTTTATTATAACATTTGCCACACTCCCCTTTTTGGGGTCAAGCCTTGATTCAAGAATATAACCTTTGGCGGGAATTGTCGGATCCCCCTTTAGTTCATTCATTTCAGCCACCAAAAGGATCATTTCAAGAAGTTCTTCAAGTCCAATTCTTTTTTTTGCAGAGATTTCAACTGAAACAACATCTCCGCCATAATCTTCCACCATTACACCATGTTTTAAAAGTTCTTGTTTAACTTTCATCGGATTAGCTTCAGGTTTGTCTATTTTGTTTATTGCCACTATCATAGGAACACCGGCCGTTTTTGCATGACTTATCGCTTCCACGGTTTGCGGCATAACCCCATCATCCGCGGCAACTACAAGAATAACTATATCTGTGATATTTGCCCCTCTCAATCTCAATCTTGCAAAAGCTTCATGTCCCGGAGTATCAATAAATACGATTTCCTTACCTTTGTATGTTATTTTCGAAGCTCCTATGTGTTGTGTAATCCCTCCTTTTTCCCTGTCAGCAACATTTGTATTTCTTAAAGCATCAAGAAGAGTGGTTTTCCCGTGATCAACATGTCCCATTACTGTTACCAATGGAGGTCTTTCCATTAAATTTTTTTCATCCCTTTCTTCTGATATTTCCTCTATTACCTTGGCTTCAAAACTTTTCTTCTCTGCTTCCAATCCGAAGATTGAAAGAATCTTTTCAGCTTCCTCCACAGATAGGCTTTTGTTAACAGTTAAAATGATTTTATTCAATATAAGCTTTTGAATTAAATCCTTGGCCTTCATCCCCATTTTTTCTGCCAACTCTTTTACTGTAATCCCTTCGTATACGACTATTTTACCTGTTTCCTTTCCCTTCTCAAAATACTTCTTATCCCTTTTCTTTTTCTGAGGTTCTTCTTTTTTATCCGGTTTTTTTTCTTCTTTTATTATTCTTTTCTCTTTTATATATTCCTTTTTTGCCTCTTTCTTTTTAGTTTCTGTTTTTTTTTCTTTTTTTAATTTCTGGTTGTCTCCCTCCAAATAAAAATTTTTAAGCCTTGTCTCTTCTTCCTCAGTGAGGCTATTGCTACTCGTATTTTTTTCAATTCCGAGGCCTTTTAAATCTTCCAAAACCCTTTTATTCTCTTTACCCAATTCCCTGGCTATCTGATAAATTCTTTTCCCCATTTAATCCTCTCTTTGCAAATCTATATGCCATCCGGTTAATTTGGATGCAAGTTTAACATTTACTCCCTGTTTACCAATAGCTATAGCCAATTGTTCCTTGGGTACATAAACAATAGCCTTTCTTTCCTCTTCGCTTAAAATTTTTATTCTTGAAATCTTCGCAGGAGCCATGGCATTTTTTATGAATATTTCAGGATTTTCAGACCAGATTACCACATCAATCCTTTCCCCGCTTAATTCTCTGGTAACCGCTAAAATCCTGTTACCTCTCATACCAATGCAGGCGCCGATTGGGTCTATGTTTTTTTCCTTTGTATAAACGGCGATTTTTGATTTTTCTCCCGGTTCTCTCACTACGGATTTTAATTCAATTGTTCCATCGGCGATTTCAGGAATTTCAAATTCCAATAATTTTATAAGAAAAGATTTTGATCTTCTTGTTAAGATTATCTGGGGGTCTTTTCCCTCTTTGTATACTTTTCTAATTAATGCTTTTAACTCCATCCCCCTTTTTATATTATCCGTTTTAAGCTGCTCCTTTTTGGGAAGCAATGCTTCTGCCTTACCAACACTAAGGACAGCATCATTCCCCAAAAATCTTCTGACTTTTCCGGTAATAATTGTTCCTATTTTAGGAGCAAATTCCTTATAAACCTTGTCTCTCTCAGCAGTGGAAATTTCATTATATATTATATTTTTAGCAACTTGTGCTGATATTCTCCCCAAAATTTCAGCCGGGAGGTTTATTTCAATGGTATCACCCAATTTTACATCGGGATTTGTTTTTTTCGCCTGTTCCCAGGAAACTTCCTTTGCTTCATCCTTAACTTTCTTAACAACCACTTTTTTAGTAAAAATTTTGATATCTCCTTTTTTCCAATCAAAATCTATATTAACAGGTTCATTCTCCTTAAAATAGATCTTTGCCGCTGTTTTTATGGCATCTTCTATTGCTTTGAAAAAGATTTCTCTGTCAATACCTTTTTCTCTGCTGACCTGCTCAATAATCTCTAACAAATTTTTCGGCATAATAAACCTTCCTTTTTTTACTGCATATTATAAATAAATACAACATAAAAAGCAACCTTACCTCTTCAGTCCACTAAAAATATTTCTAAACAAATGTCTTGACATAAAATCCCATTGGAGATAAATTTTAGTATGAAAAACAAGTATTTATTTATATTAATTATTGTTTTGTTATTCTCTTTCTGTTCAGTCAACAGATTTTCATTAATGAGTGATAAAGCCTACCTAATAAAGTTAAACAGAAAATTAGGGACCTTTGCTCAAAAAAACCAGATGTGGAAAGAAGCCGAATACAGATGGAGAAGGGTAATAGAGCTCAATCCTGAAGATTACAAAGCTCACAATAATCTTGCGGTTGCACTTGAAGCCTTAGGAAAGTATAAAGAGGCCGAAAAAGAATATAAAATAGCAATAAAACTTAGCCATAACAATGAATTGATAAGGAGAAACTATGAAAAATTTAAATCGGGAAAACGGGGAAGAAAGAAAGATGGCAAAAGAAAAAAGATTAGGTATTAGTTTAATCGTTTTTCTTCTCTTAATATTTATATCAAGTTGCACAGAGACAAGAATGCAGAGAGTGGTTGTAAAGGCAAAACCTGCCTTTAACATACTCCGTTTTAATGAAATCCAGATTACTAATTTCAAGATTATTTCAACCATAAACAAGGAAACAATTGAAAGTGAAATGATGAAAACATTAAAAGAGGAGCTCTCCATATACTTTAAGAAGACTGTTAAAATCGGAGAACTCATTAATCCTTCGGATGAATCCATTTTTTCCAATCACTTTTTCTGGAGAGAGTATGTGAAAGCGGAAAATACAGCTATAATAACAGGAATTGTCAGGATAAAGAAAGAAGCCCGAAGTCAAATTGAAACAGTAAGAGACACTCCCCTATCTCTTAAGAAAAAGAATGTTCTTAAAACCTTAAAACTAATTAATTCTAATATCACCTTCTTTGTATATAATGGAGATACAGGTAAAAGAGTTTATAAATACAGATTTAATTATAAGATAACAGACGAAAGCGGTGAAGCCGATAGTGTTTTAGTGAGCAGATTAATCAGTATTGCTGTAGACCGTTTTATAAATAGAATTGTTCCAAGGGAACATATTGTTTATAGATATTTTTTTAATTTTTAAAGAGGGATAAGATGAAAAGGATTTCAGGCTTTTTTTATTTTTTGTTTATTTTATTAATCCTTTCCACTTTTTCTTATTCTCAATTTCAGCTTTTTCCTTACTATGGGAAAAACAAGATACAGATAGGAAAACAGTGGTATGTTTATGAAACGGATCATTTTAAGATTAACTTTTATACAAAACATATGGAAATTTTGAATTATGCGGTTATAGATGCCGAAGATGCTTATAAAAAGCTTTCTGAATTTTTAGGGTTTTCCCCGGATAAGAAGATTCCAATTCTCCTTTACCAATCCCATAAAGAGTTTGAGATGACCAATCTCTATCGCTCTGCCGTGCCGGAACCTGTGATGGGATTTTCTGAGCCAATAGGGGATAGGGTTGTAATCCCTTCCGAATATCCACCATCGGTTCTGAGGCATCTTATTACCCATGAACTAACACATATCTTTCAATTCAACCTTATCTACGGAGGAGGTCATAAAAGCATATATTCCTTTTCCCGTGTGCCTTTATGGATAATGGAAGGTTTTGCCGAATTTATCCCGGGGGATTGGGATCCAATATCTTTGATGATTGTAAGAGATGCTGTTGTAACCGGTCAGATTCCCGAATTAACAAAGTACGGAGAATTAAGATATAAAAATCCCACCTCAAGATCTCCCTATGATTTCGGGCATATGGTATATGAATATTTATACAAAAAATACGGAAGAACAGGGCTGAGAAGATTCTGGTGGAATCTAAAAAGATTCTCATTTTTCAGGGGAAAGGGTTTATTCAAAGAATCTTTCAATATTGAATACAATGTTTTTAACAGTATGTTCCAGAGATATCTCAGAAACAGATTCAGATCATTTTTTGCCAGAAAATTACCCGGAGATTACGGATTAAGAATCAGCCCGGAGTATCCATACTCTCAGGTTTACTCCTTTTCTGTCTCTCCGTCGGGAGAATCAGCTGCCATTGTTACTGCAAATTATAAAAAATATGCCCTGACCATATCTTTAATAAACTTAAGAACTGGTAAAGTCTACAAGGATATTACACCTGGATACAATTCAAAGTTTGAAACCATGTATCTTAAATTCTCTCCCGAAGACGGAAAATCCATTGTCTGGGATAGTAAAGGTGATTATGTTGCATTTTTCGGAAGATACAATTATGATTATTATCTTCTGTTTTACTCATCATTAGGTAAATTTTTAAAGAAAATAAAATTAAAGGGTCTGAATGAACCAAGCGGAATGGAAATTTCTCCGGATGATAAATATCTGGTCTTCTCTGCTATCAAAAATGCAAGAAGAGATCTCTTTTTATATGATATTAAAAAAGACAAAATTGCCCAATTAACAAATTCCATTGATTATGAGTTTTCTGCTTCTTTTTCAAATGACGGTAAATCAATCGTTTTTGATAGAATGATAGGGAAGTATCATCAGCTCTTTCTTTTAGACCTCCAGACAAAAAAAGAAAAACAACTGACATTTGAAAAAACATATCATATAAACCCTGTTTTCAAAGATAAAAATACAATTCTTTTTTCTTACTATTACAAAGGTGCCTACAATCTGGCAACAATCAACATAAGAACCAGAGAGATTAAGGTATTAACGGATCTATCCACAGGAGTTTTTTATCCCCATATAAGAAACAACAAAATTTATTATCTTGGATATGCCTATAACAGCTTCAGTCTTTACAAAGCCGATTCTCTTAAAATTATTGATACTATCAAAGAAAGTAAAGAAAATTATGAAAAGAAAGTTAATTTCATAATAGATAAAGCGAAGATCAGAAAATATAAAAAATTTGAGGGAATAGTTGTAAGCGGATTACCCAGTGTTGGATTTGCTGTCGCAACAGACGGGACAACATACGGAGGGGCATACTTAAATTTCAGCGACACATTGAACAATGAAAATATTTCTTTAACAGCATATTCAGTTATGAATTTCAAAAACTATTATTTAAGTTATGTAAACCTCGGACATAGATTAAATTATGGGATTGAACTATTTTCAAACACCTATTTTTACTATCTGCCCTATCAGTACTGGGCTGCCGAATTTTATGGTTATTATTCATACAAAAACGCTCTCGCCACAAGAAAGATTCTTGGAGCAACCTTCTCCGGAATTTATCCGCTAAACAAATTTCACAGACTCTCCCTACACCTGGGTCTATACTATCAGAAAGAGGAACTATACTATCTTAAAATGGAAAACAGCAACAGAAATCCGTTTTATAGCGGATACTTATTTCCATTAAATATAGCTCTTACAGGGGAAACCACAGCTTTTAGAAGCTATGGTCCCTATGAGGGATATACATACAATCTGCTTTTCTCAAAGTCAATACCATTAGCAAAAAAATGGAGAGATGCATATGCTTTCGAAATAGATTTAAGAAAATATGTACCTCTGGGATTTGATACCCTCTTTGCTTTCAGAGGTTTCGGAGCTTTTAGCGGTGGTAAAAATCCATATATTTTTTACGGTGGTGGTAACAATGATATAAGGTCAACCTACTACTTTACTGTTGTGGGAAACAATTTTTTTCATTTAAATGCAGAATTCAGGTTTCCTCTTGTACAGATAGCATTAACACCTATCGGATTGATAGGTCCCGTAAGAGGGGTTCTTTTTGCAGATGTGGGAGGAGCATGGTTCAATGATGAAAAATTTGTTTTCTGGGATGATTTCAGAAATAGCCTGAAAGATCCCGTTGCATCCGTAGGGTATGGGATAGAATTTTTCCTTGGAGGATACCCTATGCATGTGGAATGGGTATACAGAACAGATTTCCTAAACTTCTCTTCTCCTGAAGTCAAGTTCTGGATAGGGTTTGATTTTTAATTTTCCTGCTTTAACTCTCTTATGATAATTTTCTTAATACTTTTTTCAGAAATATCTTTTATTTCAAACTCATAATTATCTATCACTATTTTTTCTCCTTTATTGGGGAATTTCCCTAAAATATAGCTTATCATTCCTCCTATGGTAACAGCCGAATGGTCAATTTCAAATTCGGTATCAAGCAAATCCTCTATATCTTCTATAGGAGTATCCCCAGAGACAATATAATAACCATCTTTTTCTTCGATACTGACCTCCTCCTTTTCATATTCATCATAAATTTCTCCAACTATCTCCTCAAGAATATCCTCCACAGTAACTACACCTGAAATTCCCCCATATTCATCTGTAACAACAGCCATTTTCTGTTTCTTTTTCTGAAGCAATTTCAGGAGGTCAGAAATTCTCATATATTCTGTTACATACAGAGGTTTTCTTATTAAATCTTTTGTTTTTTTTAGAATAATTGAATCCTGTCCCCAATATCGAAACATATCTTTCGCAATTACAATCCCAACAAGATTATCTATTCTCTCTCTATAAACAAGAATTCTTGATTTCTTTTTTTCAATAATCAATTTTTTTAATTGAGAAAGAGGCATTCCTTCTTCTATCCCTATAATATTAATCCGGGGAGTCATTATCTCTCTGACTGTTCTCTCCTTAAAATAGATGATTTTTTCAACCATCTCCTCTTCTTCTTCGGTTATAATATTTTTCTCTTTCCCTTCTAACAGGAAAGCTTCTATCCTCTCCTCTTTCTCCTCCTCAGTAGCCGGTGGGATTTCCTTATCCTTAGGGAAAATTTTGCTTAACCATAGTTGAATCGGAATAAACAGTCTTATCAATTTATAAGAACTTTCTTTCTTTATAAAAATCGGTGGAATAAAATAAATAAGAAAGAATGATGATAAAAGACAGATTATATTTTCATCTAAAAGTAATTTAGGGAAAGTAAAAATCATATAAACAGTGAAAGTAACAAGAAAACTTAAATTTTTTAAGTTTTTAATTGCAAGTATATGTGCCTCTATACTTGAAAGATAGGGATAATCTTCCTCCTCTCTGTCCGAAACAAGCTGAAGATATTTCCATTTTTTTATTTCAAGAAGAGATGTTTCCCAGATGGAAAAGACAAAAGCTATTATTAGTCCTATTAATTCAATAATAAAAAATTTAATCATCCTGACCTGTAAATTCCTTTAAAAGTTTTTCTTGAAATCTAATCATAAAAGAATTTTCATCCTTATGCTCATATCCAATAAGATGCAAAAATCCGTGGATAATTACCCTGAAAAGTTCTTCCCTATAGGGGACTTTTTCTCTAATAGAGTTTTTAAAAACATTCGGAATAGATATTATAATATCTCCAAGATAAGTTTGTTCTCCGCCCGGAAAACTTAAAACATCGGTTGAAGAATCTTTGTTTCTGTATTTTTTATTATAATTTCTTATAAATCTTTCCCCACAGAATACAATGCTCAAGTTTACCTTTTTAATATCGGTTTTTAACTTCATAAAATTTACAAGTTTTACTATTTGGCTTTTATTGATCTTATATTTTCTCGTTTTATTTATTATTGTCACCATTTTCTTTCCCTTCATTAAAATTAAAACCGGGATATGAAATTCTGCTATGGTAAAAATTCACCAGCGTTTCATAAAAAGATTCGGAAATTATTTGAATGTCCTTAAAACTTATGTCAGACTCATTGAGTTGACCATCCTCTATTATTTTCTTGAAAATTTTATCAATCAAATTCTTAAAGACAGTCTCATTCATCTCGGTAAGGGATTTGGCTGCTGCTTCTACAGAATCAGCAAGCATAAGAAGAGCTGTCTCCTTTGTTTGAGGTTTAGGCCCCGGATATCTAAAAGCTTCTTCATCAATCTTTATCTCTTTAAATTCTTCTTTCTTCTTTGAGATTGTTTCTTTTTTCCTTCTCTCTAACTCTTTATTATAAAAAAATGTTATTAAGGAAGTGCCATGATGCTCTCTTATTCCATCTATAATAACTTCGGGTAACCCATATTTATTAGCTATTTCCACCCCATCTGATACATGATTTTTTATAAAAACGACACTGGTCAAAGGAGGTAATTTATTATGTATATTTTCCTCGTTAGGAGGTATATTCTCAACAAAATAGTTCGGCCTTTTCATCTTCCCTATATCATGGTAAAGAGCCTGACATCTAACAACAACAGGATTTACACCTATGTCTTTTGCCGCTTGTTCAGCAAGAGAAGCAACCATTAAAGAGTGATGATAAGTCCCGTTAGCTGTTAGAGCCATATCTCTAAAGATGGGAAGGTCAAGATTGGTCAATTCCAAGAGTTTTAAATCTGATATTAGCTTGAAAACACTCTCCTCAAAGGGAAGAAAAGCCGAAACAAAAATGGATACAAGAATAGCTCCGATAATTGCCGATATATAGGAAAAAATAGTATTAATTCCCACTCCTTTTGCAAGGATGTTCTCAAAAATTATAAATAATATACTAATAGGAAGAATATAGTAAATTGAAAGTTTTATTGCCAGACTCCTTTTAATCTCTCTGTTCCCTCTTGTCTTTAGAACAGGAATCAGAGATGAAATCAGAATAAAGAAAATCATATAATAGTTTTTCACAAGAAAGACTCCGGTGATAATAGTTAACAGAAGTACAAAGACAATAGAAATTTCAAAGCCAACTAATAGAGACAATAATATCCCTCCGGATTGAAATGGTATTAAAAAATGAATGGTTGAATTTGACAGCACGGAAAGGTTAACACCTGATTTTTCCATAAAATCTATAAGCATTATCATACTTCTGTATAGAGCAATATAAAACACCAGATTTGCAAAAACAATGTGAATTATCTTCTTACCGCTAAGATATCTTCTCTTTAATGAATCAAGTATGAAAGAGGATATAAAGACAATCAGGAATATAAAGAGAAAAGAGCTTCCTATAAGAGAGAAAGGTTTTTTCTTCTGAGCTTGTAAACTCCTTAGTTTTTTTAGTATATCACAAGTTTTTTCATCTAACTCATCACCATTTCTGACAATCATTCTTCCCTTTTTTATTATGTTGTACACAGGGGTTAAATTCTTCGCTGTATTCTCTCTATAAACCTTTGTTTTTGTCTCATTTTTCAAATATTTTGGAGAGTATACTGAAAAAATAATCCGTTCTATTAAAGCAATCTCTTCTTTTTTTAAATTTTTCTTTTTAGATTCAGTATAAATAAACTCTTTAATCTCTTTGTCCCCCCATGTCTCTGAAAGTTTTAAAATACTTCTTGTCTTCCCTTTTGTAATTATGGCTTCTCTTTTCCCTTCACCTATCAGTTTATTTTTGTTTCTTATAATATCCTTTTTGTAAAGAGCATCAATAATAGCAATAACTATTTTTTCTATTTTAGTTCGTGTCTTTCTTCTCGAAAGAATCCTCAAATCTTCTTCAATCAAACTAATTCCAAATTCATCTTCAATTTTTTTTCTGTTCTTCTTTGCAGAAGTAAAATATTTAAAAAGCCTGTCAATATTTTCTCGTGCTCTCTTCTCAGCGTCGGGAATATAATCATATACATACGGAGCTTTTTTTAACTCAGCTATTTTTATTCTCTCTGTAGCCTCCTTGTTTATTACTTTAAAATCAAAAGGAGCTTTTATGTCTTTTCTGGCAATATCTCCTACCTTATAATCCCTTACTTGAGGAGAATAATTAAAAAAGAGGATAAAGGTTAATATAATTGAATATAAAAATGAAAAAGCCAATTTATAGGAAAAAATAAGAGCTTTCAACTCTTTTTCCTGAGAATAAAGCTTTTTTCTATTTTTCCCCAAGTTATTTTTTTCCTTCATGTTTTTCATAAGCCTTAATTATCTCTCTTACAAGTTTATGTCTTACCACATCCTTTTCCGTAAAATATACAATTTTAATTCCTTCAATTTCTTTTAATATTTTAACAGCTTCCACCAGTCCGGAACGCATTTTTGATGGTAAATCTATCTGAGTTATATCCCCCGTAATAACAGCTTTTGAACCTATTCCAAATCTTGTTAAAAACATCTTCATCTGTTCATATGTTGTATTCTGAGCTTCATCCAGTATGACAAAGGCATTATTTAATGTTCTTCCTCTCATATAGGCAAGTGGAGCTATCTCAATTATTTCATCTTCAAGAAAATTCTTTGCTTTCTCCGGATCAAGAAGATCAAAGATAGCATCATATAAGGGCCTCAAATACGGATTTACTTTCTGAGGAATATCTCCCGGTAAGAAGCCCAACTTTTCTCCGGCTTCCACCACAGGTCGGGTAAGAATAATTCTTTTGACAAGCTTTTTACTCAAGTACGAAAGGGCAAAAGCCATTGCAAGATAGGTTTTACCTGTTCCAGCTGGCCCTATCGAAAAAACAATATCATTATTTTTCATTGCTTCAATGTAATGATATTGATTAAAAGTCTTGGGTTTGACTCTCTTTCTGTTAAAAGGTGTTAAGAAAGAGTCCTTTGAAATTGTCTGAAGCTTGGACTTGTCATCATTGGGGATACTGTTCAAGATAGTCAAAAAATCATCTTCCTCAATCTTTTCTCCGTTTTCAAAAAGATTTGATATATTAAGGAAAAAATTCTTTGCAAACTCCACATCACCCTTATCACCAGTAATTACTATTCTTTCTCCTCCTCCATTCCTCTCTATCTTCAACTCAACCTTCAGTCTATTTTTTATTTCTGATTTGTGTTTTGACAAAAGTGAATTAAACAGTTCCCTGTTTTTATACGGTAGGTCAACCTCGCTCATTTTCTTTATTCCTAAATATCATCATTTTTTAAATAGTTTAACATTTTGAAGCCCTGTTTTCAAGATTTCGAGATGCGTCAAAAATAATCCTATAAATAGTAATTGGTTTGTTTTTTTGTTGAATTTAAAATTTAAAGTATAGAAAAATAAAAGTTTAAAAAATTTTTATCTCCTCTGAAAGAATAAAATTTGAATACCAATCATAAACAATAGATTTGTATATCTTCGTATCCACTGTCCAATAATTTGGCTTGATTGTTTTTGTTTCCAGAGGTATTCCTTCTTTACTAAATTTTGTAACCATTAAATATTTATAAGGAAAGAAGGGAAAGAATCTATAGCCTTTCTTCTTCCATATCACAAGGTATTCATTGGGAGGTATGGCAATTATACTATTTGTTAAATAGCTTGTCTTGAAAGCTCTTTCCCACTCAATATTTAAATTATTGTCAAATTTTATCAGTCGGAGTTCTCTTTTTTTTCGGAGAGAGTAGAGAGAGGAGAGATAAGAAAAGAGAAAACCATAACTTGTTTTTACGATTCTCGGGAAACTTTCTACAGCATTTTCATGCTTTATTTTCTTATGTCTCAAAATATTTCCTCCCTCTCCTATAAGAGTTAACTGAATAAAGGAATCCTTTTTTAAGGGATTTGTACTTTTTAAAATAGTTGTTAGAAGAAGATTCTTTTTGCTAATTAATATAGAAGGACCGGGAGATACCACATATCCCTTTTCCCCTACCTCCTTAGTCCACAACTGTTTCCCTTCCTCATCTATTTTGGAAACACCTGTTCTTATCGGCATCTTTTCCCCTAAGGAAACATAAACAAGAAAATAATTGTTATTCATATCAGCAAAGGTTTTCACTATAGAAGATGAAAGACTTTTAAAGGGAAAGCTATTTTCCAGAAGAATTTTTCCCGAAGAGGAAAGAATTCCGAAATAGTTTTTTACTATTAAAGATGTGGACAAATAACTCCCCCCGACAATAAGATTTCCCTTGTTATCCATTATAATAGACGATATATTTACATTTTTGAATTTATTACTTTTAAAAAATATTTTACGAATAACATTTGAATCTCTCTGTTTTTTTAACTCTTCAAGGGAAAGCTTTTTAAAAGGATAAAAACCGTATTTAAAAATGTATATTATGTTTTGATTGGACGAATCCTTTTTTGAAATTATCAATTCTCCTTTGAAAGGACTGGAGCCGACAAATTCCTGTTTTCCCAGAATTATTCCTGG
Source organism: Candidatus Aminicenantota bacterium (assembly GCA_027031485.1). GTDB lineage: Bacteria > Acidobacteriota > Aminicenantia > JAMOAD01 > JAMOAD01 > JALXDT01. Next base: position 19,083 of record JALVQI010000107.1, read on the forward strand.
ATAAAATTTCATCTTTCTATGGGAAAAATATTTAAGGGATTTTACACTTTTTTTACTCCATAGGTTTACAAAAATGGAAAGTAGTAAATAAACGATGAAAACACCTATTATTGCAACATTTTTAATCTCAAACCTTTTCTTTACTCTTCTCTTCCCTTCGACAAAAATATCATCTAAATTTTTTTTGTTTAACTTTATTAAGTCCTCTCTTAATTCCCTTACATTCTGGTATCTTTTTTCCTTTCTTTTGTTTGTAGCCTTTTTAATTATTTTATTGAGCTCTTTTTCCACCTCTCGGTTGTTTAATTTGATCTCTTCAGGTTCTTTAAACATAATCTCTTCAACTACACTCGTAAGTGTATTGCTTTTAATCATTTTTTCTTCTGAGAACATTTCATACAGGATGACCCCAAAGGAGAAAATATCCGTTCTCTCATCAATCTCTTTTCCCTCCAAAACTTCCGGTGACATATAATTTAAAGTACCTTTGATCTTAATATTTTTCCCCTCGTTTAATGTTTCCGTAAAGGTTAAAGAACTCGTAATATCCGTAATCTCTGTTTTTATAAATCTTGATACTCCAAAATCTATTATTTTTACCTTTTTATCATGTGTAATTAATATATTAGACGGTTTAAGATCCCTATGAATAATCCCCTTGGAATGAATAGCCTCGAGTCCATCGCAGATCTGAATGGCTATATCTATTTTCTCTTTAAAGGTTAAGGAACCTTCATTAATTATATCTTTTAAAGATTTTCCTTCTATATACTGCATCACCATAAAGCTAATATTATCTTTAACCAAGAAATCATAGAGAGTACAAACATTCTCATGCTCTATTTGAGCTAATTTAACCGCTTCCTTTTCTATTTTTTTCACACTTGTAGCAATGGGGTTTTTTATTAATTTAATTGCAACATTTTTTTTCAGTTTTCTATCATAAGCTTTATAGATTACCCCCATTCCACCTTCACCAATTTCAGAAATGATTTTATATCTTTCCGAAATTTTACTAAAAATCAAAAGATTATCTAAACTGAATGATTCCGTCCTATCACTTATTTTGTTTTTCTCCATCTTTTTTCTTTTTAATAAAAAAATTTTAAAGCATAAAAAAGAAATAGTCAACATCACCAGTACTCCTGAAGTTACAATTTAAAAAAGACACATATTGTTACAATAAATTATGTCACATATATAAGAGAGTAAGAAAGAAGGATAAGTTTTATTTTAAAAAGCCGGGGCTGTTACCCTTACAAAGCTTCTCTTAACCTAAATTTAATACGCTTATTAAACTTCCTTCATTTCCATAATATGCGGAAACACAGGTATTTATCCTTAATAACATCATCTTGCCAGCCGTTTTATTTTATTTGTGGGAAAATAAACAAAGCCTTTATTTATTTTTCTCAGGTGATAAAATATAAAATGTTAAAGGATTCGAACTCTGAAGGAAAGTTAAGAGAAAATCTAACTATTGTCTTTATTGCTTCCTTGATAGGAATTTTGGCTGGCATAGGAGCCTATGTATTAAAAATAAGTATTAAATTAGTTCATAACCTCTTCTGGGGGAAAACAGAAAGCTTCTTAAAGGTAAGGGGTCACTTTTCTTTTTTATATATAATATTTGTACCTGCTATTGGGGGATTAATAGTAGGTATCATAATGAAATACTTAGGAAAAGAGGTTAAGGGACATGGGATGGCCTCTGTTATAGAATCTATATTTTTTAAAGGTGGCTTTATAAGAAAAAGAGTCGGAGCTTTAAAGATAATAACAGCGGCTTTTACAATAGGAACAGGAGGTTCTGTCGGAAAGGAGGATCCTGTGATTCAAATAGGTTCTTCCATAGGTTCTTTTGTTGGTCAAATATTTCATATGTCAGAAAAGAAGTTAAGAACCCTTGTTGCCTGTGGTGCTGCAGCCGGCCTTGCCGCTGCTTTTAATGCTCCGATGGCAGGTGCAATGTTTTCAGTTGAAATAATTTTGGGAGATTTTGGAATATCAGGCTTTATGCCCATAATTGTAGCCTCCGTTATGGGAGTGACAACAAGTCACTTTATTGAAGGTGATTTTTCGGAATTTGTATTGCCGCTCTATCAATTTAATAATCCTGTTGAACTTTTAAATTACTTTATACTGGGTATTTTTACAGGTATACTGGGTGTACTTTTTATCAAAACTCTCTATGCAACAGAAAAATGGTGGCAAAATTTAAAAACTCCGGAATTCTTAAAACCTGCGATGGGCGGACTTATAGTCGGGTTAAGCGGATTTTTTGTTCCAAATATTTTTGGACAGGGCTTTGATTCCATAGGTTTAAGTCTGAATAATAAAATAGGATTCGAGCTTCTTGTGATAATCATATTATTAAAAATATTTGCAACCTCTGTAACAATAGGTTCGGGAGGAGTTGGAGGAGTTTTTGTGCCTTCAATGTACATAGGAGCTATGGCAGGACTTTTGACAGGTAAACTTTCTCATTTGCTCTTTCCAGACATAGTTGTTTATCCGGGAGTTTACGCAATAGCCGGAATGGGAGCGGGAATCGCTGCGGCAACCCATGCACCGATAACAGCCATCCTCTTAATTTTCGAATTGACTAAAGACTACAATATAATACTCCCTCTTATGTTTGCCACCATAATAAGTTCAACAATTTCCTCTTCTATTTTTGATTATTCTATTTACACTCTGGGTCTCAAACTAAAAGGGATAATATTAAAAGACGGACACGATGTGAATTTACTGAGTTCAATTAATGTGGAAACAATAATATCAAAAGATTATATAAAAATTTATAAGGGAACTTCACTTACAAAGATAATGGATATTGTTTTTAAAAAAGGAGGACAGTTTTTTCATGTTGTTGATAAAGACGGAAGATATATTGGAAGTTTTTCTTTAAATCAGTTGAAGGATATCCTGTTAGAACAGGAAACTCTCAGCAACTTAATCGTAGCAGAGGATATAGCCTACCCTCTAAAAACAGTCTCGGAAAATGATAATCTTGAGAAAGTTATGGATATCTTTGGTTCGACAGAAGAGGATGAGCTTCCGGTAATTGATAAAGAGGGAAAAATAAAGGGGGTGGTATTGAGAAGAAATCTGATTAAAGTATACAACAATGAAATTAAAAAAAGAGAGGTAACAAATAGAATTCTTTCCAAATTGAAATTTACTCCGGAAACGGGAAAAATAGAAATAGACAGAGGATATGTAATAACTGAGTTCCCCGCTCCTTCACACTTTATAGGGAAAACAATCGCAGAACTTAAGCTAAGGAACAAATATGGAATAGAAGTACTACTCATAAAGAAAAAACCTCCTGAAGAAAATATACCTTTCCCATCTGCAAATTACAAATTCACTGAGGGGGATAGCTTTATAGCCAGCGGAAAGAAGTCTTCAATCGAAAGGTTAGAGAAAATAATTAATATTTGAAAAATTTCTATTATTGTTTTAAAATAGAAAGTAAACATTTCGGAGGGAAATATGGATGTTAGATATATAAATCCTTTTGTTGAATCTGTCATAGAGAATTTCAAACAATTTACAGGAATAACTCCCCAGAAAAAAGGTATCTCTGTGTTTAAGGATGAAAGTCCGAAAACCGAGATATCAGCGGTAATCGGTGTGACAGGAAGCTTATCCGGATCCGCGGTTATTTCTTTTCCGGAAAGTATAGCTCTAAAGGTTGCATCCTCCATGTTAATGGATGAAAAAACAGATATAAACGATGAAGTTAAAGATGCGATAGGGGAGTTCGCAAACATAGCTATAGGAAAAGCGAGAAACACAATTGTTGATAGTGGTGCCAATATTAAAATTTCCCCTCCTACTATAATTGTTGGTAGAGATCATAAAGTTTTTTTCCCTCCGAATATACCGGTCCTGGAGGTAATATTTTCATCGGAGATGGGAGACTTTTACATATTAGTGGGGTTAAAAGAAAAATAAAATGGGAAAATTTAAAGAGACTAAAGAAAAGTATCTTGAATTAAAAGATCTATTTTTAAAGGGGAAACTTTCAAAAGAAGAGTTTAAAGCAGAACTTCACAAACTTATTATAGAGGATGAGAAAGGAGTAAAATGGAGCATAGGTGAAAAGAGTGGAAAATGGTATTTTCTTGAAAATGGAAAATGGATTGAAGGAACCCCCGAAGAGGAGAAATACATAGAATGTCCTCAATGCGGTTTTCAAAATCCACCCGGATCAAAAGTGTGTGCAAAATGTGGTTATCTGCTTGATAAAAAAGAATTAAGATGCCCGAACTGCAAATCAATAGTAAAATCTAATTATAATTATTGTCCCTATTGCGGTTATCAGATAGGTAAAAGGACTTTGAAAAACACAAAAACCCTGGAAATAATTTCTCTTTCTTTTAAATCTTTTTTTGTTTTTTTCGGAGGAATAGGAATTTTTTTAGGTATAATACTTGGAGCTTATGTTGGAGTTAGTTATGTTAACTTCCCCTTTTTAAACAGTCTTCCCTCTTTTTTTACCACTGTAAGACATGGTTTAAAAGGGGGAATGCTATATGGAATTCTTGGTGCGCTTATAGGATTTATAATAATTGGAATATCGGGGATTATAATAGCAGCGATTTACAATTTTTTGAGTTTTCTGTTTAGGGGAATAAGTTTAAGGATAAAAGATCAAACATGAAGATTTCCGAGCTTCTTACAGTGGATTCAATCTTCATACTCAATGTTAATAATAAGGAAGAACTCTTTGAGGAAATTTCAAAAATCTTTTCCGAAAAAGCAGAAGAAACCACAAAGGAAGAAATTTTTGATCTTATCAAAAAAAGAGAAAATCTTGATTCAACCTATGCTGGTAAAAAGACTGCAATCCCTCATATAAAATATGAAAAGATAGAGAGATTCTACATACTTTTATTTTTGTTGAAAAAAGAGATCAATTACCATGAAGAAAAAAAAGTGAAAAATGTTTTTTTTATCGCGGGACCTGATAAAAATTACTCTTTACATCTGATGGTTCTTTCAAGGATAGCAAGAATGCTAAAAGAAACTGATATTTCGGAAAAAATAACAGACGAGAGGAATAAGGAGAAAATTTTAAATCTCATAAAAGAAGCAGAAAAAAGAATAATATGAAACTGATGGTTTTTGTTCTAAATCAGGAGGAAAAGTTAGAGGAGGTATTAGAGGGCTTTCTTGAAATCGGAATCAAGGGTGCCACAGTTCTTGAAAGTGTGGGAATGGGAAAAATTATTTCAAGTGATATTCCAATTTTTGCAGGTTTGCGAGAACTCTTTGTTTCTGCAAGTCCTCATAATAGAACAATCTTTTCTGTTATTGAAGATTCTCAGGTTGATGAGATTATACATATAATAGATAAAATAATGGGAGGAATTAAAAAAGAACCGGGAAAGGGCGTTATTTTTTTTCTTGATGTTTTTAAGTTTGTAGGAGCAGAAGAAAGTCTAAAATAGAGTTACATAAAATTAAGAAATTTTCTGAAAAAACCTTTTTTGACAAGTTTTTTCATTTCCCTGTACTGCTTCAAAAGTTGATTTACTTCTGACACAGGTCTGCCACTTCCCTTTGCTATTCTCAATCTTCTTTTTCCGTTCAAAATAACCGGATTTTCCCTCTCCTCCTTTGTCATAGAGAGAAGAATTGCCTCCAAATGAACAATCTTTTTATCATCAAGAGCCATCTTATTAATTTTCCCGAGGCCTCCCAAATTGGGTAAATGTGAAATGATATCAGAAAGAGAGCCCATCTTTCTTATCTGTTTTAAATTGGATAAAAAATCATTTAGGGTAAACTCCTTTTTTGCAAGCCTTTTTGCAAGCCTTTCCGCTTCCTTTTCATCGATAGCTTCCTGAGCTTTTTCAACAAGGGATACAATGTCTCCCATTCCGAGAATTCTGGAGGCAAGTCTTTCCGGATGAAAAGGTTCAAGTTTATCATACTTCTCGCCAATTCCGATAAATTTAATGGGTTTGCCCGTAATATATTTTATAGAAAGAGCCGCTCCTCCCCTTGAGTCTGCATCCAGTTTTGTTAAAACAATAGAATCAAAATCAATTTCATCCAAAAATGCTTTTGCACTCTTGACTGCATCCGCCCCTGTCATGGAGTCTGCAACATAGATCGTTTCAAAAGGTTGTAAAACCTCTTTTACCTCCCTTAACTCATCCATAAGTTCATTATCAACATGCAATCTTCCGGCTGTATCCACTATAATCGGATGATATCCTTTATTTTTAACCTCTTTCTCTATTTCACCAACAGCCTCTTTTACAGTTCCGGAATTAATTTTAAGAAAGTTAACACCAACCTCTTCAGCGATTATTTCAAGCTGCTCCTGGGCAGCGGGTCTTTTAAGGTCTATTGAAACCAACAAAGGGTAAAACCCTTTTTTCTTTAAAAATAAAGCAAGTTTACCGGCTGTGGTTGTCTTACCTGTTCCCTGCAATCCGACTAACATCAAATAAGATGGTATTTTTGAAGGAATCTTCAGAGGAACATTCTTTTCCCCTAATATTGCTGTTAACTCATCGTTAAAGATTTTTACAAACTGCTGTCCCGGTAATACAGTTGTTAAAACCTTTTCACCAAGAGCTTTTTCCTTAACACGGGAAATGAATTCTTTCACAACTTTATAGTTGACATCTGCCGAAAGTAGGGCTAACTTTACATCCCTTAAAGCCTTTTCAATATTCTTTTCGGTTATGGAACCTTCCCCTTTTAAATACTTAATAGCCCCCTGAATCTTTTCCGATACAAGATCTAACATTTTATAAAAAATTTACTCAGTATTTTTCTATGCTTCCTGTGCAGTTTCTACCTCTTCCACCTTTGGTTTCGGGAAATTTACCACTTTTTGAATTTTCCCTTCCTTGATACACTGGGTACATACCCATACTCTCTTAGGACCTGATTCTGTCATAATTTTTACCTTTTGCAAGTTCGGTACCCATCTTCTCTTTGTAGCTTTATGAGAATGGGACACATTGTTCCCTGTCATAGGTCCTTTACCGCAAATATAACATCTTTTTGCCATTTTTTCCTCCTAAATTCTGGAGCTGAGGGGGCTCGAACCCCCGACCTCATGACTGCCAGTCATGCGCTCTCCCAGCTGAGCTACAGCCCCATAAATAAAAATAATGCCGAGGAGGGGACTCGAACCCCTACAGGCCTACACCCGCCAACACCTCAAGCTGGTGCGTCTACCAATTCCGCCACCTCGGCATAAAAATCTATTTTTTTGTCTTATTCTGGGTCTTGGAAATAGGTGGTTTCTTGGAAACCCCTTTTACAACCGATTTGGGCCCCTTAGCCTGAATTAAATAAAGGCTTAAAGAGGTAATCATAAAAAGTACTGCTAAGGTAACTGTAATTTTATGGAGAAGAGTTGTTGCTCCCCTCGGACCGAAAACAGTTTGGCTTCCGGTCATTCCAAAAGCACTTGCAAGATCTCCGCCTTTACCCGACTGTAAAAGAACAACCAATATTAAAAAAAAGCTAACCAATACATGAATTATAATCAGTAATGTTTCCATTAACTCTCTCCTCCGCTAACTCTAATTCCTGCTTTAATAATTTCTAAAAAGGAATCTCCTTTCAAAGAAGCTCCTCCTACTAAAACTCCATCAATATCATTTTCTCTCATAAGAGAAAATGCATTGTCCGGCTTTACCGAGCCACCGTAGAGTATTATAGCATAACTTGCAACATTATTTCCATACATTTTGGCAATTTTTTTACGGATAAAAGAGTGAACTTCTTCCGCTTGCTCAGGAGTGGCAGTTTCACCTGTGCCAATTGCCCAGATAGGTTCATATGCAACTATTATCTTTCTGGCATTCTCGGGAGAAATATCTTTAAATGCAAATTCAATCTGTTTTTCAACTTTTTCAAAAGTTCTTCCACCCTTTCTTTCCTCTAAGCTTTCTCCTATACATAAAATAGGAGTGATTGAATATTCAAGAGCCACTTTTATCTTTTTGTTAACATTTTCATCCGTTTCGCAAAAATATTTTCTTCTTTCGGAATGGCCAATTATCACATAGTGAACACCAACATCTTTTAACATCAAAGGTGAAACCTCTCCGGTATACGCCCCTTCCTTTTCAAAATACATATTCTGAGCTGCAATTCCGATTGTGCTATCCTTTAAAGCTTCTGAGACGGATAAAAGAGAAGTAAAAGGAGGAGCTACAATCACCTTTATTTCCCCATTATCCTTAAATCCTTTTCTTATTGTTTCAACAAGCTCCAGAGCTTCGCCCCTTGTTTTATGCATCTTCCAATTTCCGGCTATAACAATTTTTCTCATTTATTCCTCCTTATCGCTCAGACACTCTATTCCCGGAAGAGTCTTTCCCGATAAAAACTCAAGCGATGCTCCTCCTCCTGTTGAAATATGAGTAATCTTATCCGAAACTCCGGCTTTTTTTACAGCTGAGACAGAATCTCCTCCTCCTATGATGGAGATAAGGTCTCCCTCTGCAACAGCTTTTGCTATTTCCGTAGTTCCTCGGGAGAATTTATCAATTTCAAAAACTCCCATAGGGCCATTCCAGACGACAAGCTTTGCCTTTGAAATTTCCTCTTTATAAGAATTGATTGTCTTTTCTCCGATATCAACTCCAATATAATCATTTTCTATATCTTTTTCAAAAACTTTTACCTCTGCATCCTCCTTTATTTCCTTTGCGCAAACATGGTCCTGAGGGAAAAGCATCTTAACACCCCTTTCTCTGGCTTTTTCAATAAGCTCCTTTGCCTTTTCAAAGTGTTCCTTATCAAAAAGTGATTTTCCGATTTCATACCCGAGAGCCTTTAAAAAAGTATACGACATTCCTCCACCGATAAGAAGAGTATCGACATTGTCCAAAAGATTTTCAATGACCGGTATCTTACTCTTAACTTTGGCTCCTCCCAATATGGCGATATATGGTTTTTGGGGATTTTCAGTTGCCATTGAAAGATATTCAATTTCCTTTGCAATCAAAAAACCCATAGCAGCGGTTTTAACAAAGGAGGCTATTCCGACAACAGAACTGTGTGCCCTGTGAGAGGCACCGAAAGCATCATTTACATATATATCTATATCCTTTGCCAATTCTTTTGAAAAATTCTCATCATTTTTTGTTTCTCCGGGATTAAAGCGAACATTTTCCAGAAGCATTATATTTCCCGGTTTAAGCTCTTTTTTCAAAGATTCCACCTTTTCTCCGATAACCTCTCCCGGGAAAATCACCTCTTTATCCAACAGTCTGGAAAGCTCTTCCGCCACAGGTTTCAAAGAAAGTTCAGGCTTTACCTCTCCCTTTGGTCTTCCGAGATGGGAGGCTATTACAAGTTTAGCTCCTTTGGAAATCAAGTATTTTATCGTATCCAAAGCTTTTACTATTCTTGTGTTATCCTGAATTACACCATCTTTCAAAGGAACATTAAAATCCACTCTGAGAAAAACCCTCTTATCGTTCACCACTATTTCATCAACTCTTAATTTCATTTTCCTCTCCAAAAATAAAAATTAGTGAGAAATCTTCTTAAAGATGCTTTGCCACTTTTATTGCCAAATCCCTAACTCTGCATGAGTATCCCCATTCATTGTCATACCAGGATACCACTTTAACCAGATTTCCTTCGGTTACTGCCACATTCTCCATATCAACAATAGAGGATCTACTATCCCCGATATAATCTCTTGAGACAAGAGGTTCATAGGAATACCCTAAAATACCCTTTAATTCGCCGTTTGCCGCCTCTTCCATTACTTTCCTGACCTCTTCCGTTGTTGTCTCTTTTTCAACAACAGCTACAAAATCAATTAAAGAAACATCGGGAGTCGGGACTCTTATTGAGATTGCATGAAGTTTTCCTTCAAGCTCCGGTAAAACAATACCGATTGCTTTTGCTGAGCCTGTTGTGGTTGGAATAATGGATTGAGCGGCAGCTCTTGCTCTTCTGAGGTCCTTATGGGGAAGGTCAAGTATTCTCTGGTCATTTGTATAAGAATGAACTGTGGTCATATCTCCCTTTAATATTTTGAATTTCTCGTGTAAAACCTTTGCTACGGGTGCCCAGCAGTTTGTTGTACATGAAGCATTGGATATAATATTATGCTTTTCAGGATCATAGAGATGATCATTAACACCCAAAACAATAGTTATATCGGGGTCTGTTGCGGGGGCGGAAATAATTACCTTTTTCGCTCCGGCTTTAAGATGCTTTTCAGCATCAGGTCTTTTTCTGAACAATCCTGTTGATTCAATTACAATATCAATACCATCCTCTTTCCAGGGTAAATCTTCCGGATTTCTTATAGCTGTGACTTTGATTCTTTTCCCGCTTACCTCAATATAATCATCCCCATAGCTAACCTCTTCATCAAAAATACCAAACACCGAATCATACTTTAAAAGATGAGCTAATGTCTTAGCATTTGTAATATCATTAATTGCAACAATATCAATATCAGGATTTTTAAAAGAAGCCCTGAAAACATTTCTCCCGATTCTTCCAAATCCGTTAATAGCAACTCTTGCCATTTTAAACCTCCTCTTTCTTAAATAGTTTAATTAATTTTTCATTAAATATATCAGCAGTGGTCTTATCTATACTTACACATCTGATAAGCTCTATTTTATTCGGATTATCTTCAATGAACTTTTTTATTGTATTTAAAATGATTTCAACTCCTCTATCTTTGGGAAAACCAAAAATCCCGGTGGAAATAGCTGGAAGAGACAGGCTTTTAATACCCTTTCCTGCAGCTAAAGAGAGTACATTAAAAACAGCTGATTCAAGCTTTTTATCCTCTTCTCCCTCTCCCCATTTTGGTCCAACAGCATGGATTACATACTTTGCCTTTAAATTTCCCGCTCCGGTAATGGCAGCCTTACCTACAGGGACATAACCTATTCTATCACTCTCCTCTTGAATGATACAACCTCCTTTTCTAACGATAGCTCCTGCCACCCCTCCTCCGTGCCTGAGGTATGAATTTGCGGCATTCACAATAGCCTCCGTACCCTCTTCCGTCAAATCCCCCTTAATAACCTCAATCTTCGTTCCCTTATAATCAACAAAATTCAAAAGCTCTCCATTCATATCAAGATTATATACAAATTAACTTTTCTTGTAAATAAACCCCTTTGCGTCAAAAATAATATTACCGAAAGGTATATGTCTAACCGGGAAAAAAGTCAGACCTGTTTGACAAAAGGACGAAAATATAATATTTTAGGAAATTCACAAACAATTCTGGAGGTTTTCTATGAATTATTTTTTATCAGAAGAAGAACAAATGGTTAAAGAGATCGCACGAAAAATTGCAGAAGAGAAGATTATTCCGGTAAGACAGAAGTATGACGAGGAAGGAATATTTCCTCACGATATAGTTGAGGTAATGGCTCAGAGTGATCTTTTCAGACTCTTTATTACAGGAAGTAAAAATTGAGAATTTTTTGGATAAATTTGAAAAAAATCTTAGTTCTTTGTTAGAATATAAATAACTATTTCAGGGGGAGAAGGATGGCTAAGTGCAAATTTAAGACTGACGATGGGTGGGAATGCCCTTTAGATGCGGAACCCGGAAAGGATTACTGCTACTGGCACAAAAGGGAAAACGGGAAAAGTCCGAATAAAAATCAACTGGAAGTTTTAAAAAAACATAGAATAAAAGGAGCTTACCTTAGGAGAGCACACCTTGAGGGAGTTGACCTTAGTTTTGCACACTTTGAGGAAGCTGATCTTAGGGAGACATACCTTGAAGGAGCTGAGCTTTTGTTTGCATGCCTTGAGGGAACTAATCTTATAGGCGCCCACCTTGAGGGAGCCAATCTTGTGTTGGCAAAAGTTAATGGAAAAACCGATTTTACCGGAACTTATCTTAATTATTCCAATCTTTCCTTTTCATATATTGATGGGACGAAGACTTTGAGAAATGCAAAGTTTGATAGTAAAACCGAAATTAATGAGATTGTTGCAGGCCTCTTAAAAAAGAAAGATATAAAATTAACCATTCCTATAATAAATAAAACCCTTACTCTGAAAAGGATCAACACAGTTATCTTAGATGCGAAACAGATAGAGAAAAATCATCCAGAGTTGTATAAATTCCTAAGAATTATGGGGAGTCAGAAATATGCTAAATTAGAAAGCGTTTTTTTCTTTAACAAAGAGAAAAAATGCTTTGAAAATCATCCTGGTGAGTGCATTAAAACTAAAAAAACATATGATCCTGTAATAAAAAAAATAGCAGAAAATCTGCATAGATATCTTTTATTAAAAAATTCGTCTCAAGATAAAAACCATCAAGAACATGAAAAGGATCTGATAATTCAACTTTACGAAGCATCCTACGATGTATTTAACATGCTTTATTATTTCTACATCCAGAATGGAAAATTGGAAAAAGCTTTTGAAATGCATAGAAAAAGAAGTGATGTGAGAAGGAAACTTCTTATGGCAAAGGGAGGGTTGAAAAACAAAATAAGAGCTATCCTTTACGACTGGTTTATTTTAAAGTTTCTTACAGGATACGGATTAAATGTCTTTAGGCCCATTCTACTATCTTTTTTAACAATCATAACTTTTACTATGTTATTCTGGGCTACGGGGGGAATTGTAAAAAGAATAGACAATATCTACTACAAACCGGATTTCTGGGATTATCTTTACCATAGCGTTACAACCTTCACAAGTCTGGGATATTCAAACATTGTCCCGAATCTGAAGATAGGACACCTGGCTCAGGGACTCGTTGCCACAGAATCCGTCCTTGGTGTATTTCTTATAGCTTTGATTATATTCACAATAACCTACAGGATTTCCAAATAAAACTGAGTCTTTTGTACATTAGGGACTGCAGGGGCTCTCTAATTTCCTAATTAATAATCATCTTTCTCTTCTTTGCCTTACTAAAAAAAATAATATTATCGAAATGTATATGTCTAATCGGAAAAAAATCAAGCCTGTTTGACAAAAGGACGAAAATATAATATTTTAGGAAATTCACAAACAATTCTGGAGGTTTTCTATGAATTATTTTTTATCAGAAGAAGAACAAATGGTTAAGGAAATTGCACGAAAAATTGCCGAAGAGAAGATTATTCCGGTAAGGCAGAAGTATGACGAGGAAGGAATATTTCCTCACGATATAGTTGAGGTAATGGCTCAGAGTGATCTTTTCAGAGTCTTTATTCCCGAAGAGTATGATGGAATGGGCCTTTCAACTCTGGCAATGCTTATCGCTGTGGAAGAGCTTTCCTATGGCTGTGCCGGAATAGCTCTTGCATATGCTGGTACTGCTCTTGGTATAACACCTATCATTCTTTACGGGAATGAAGAACAGAAAAAAAAGTATTTACCTAAGGTTGCCAACGGAGCACTTGCCGCATTCGGTTTAACTGAGAGTGAAGCCGGAAGTGATGCAGGAAATATTAAAACAAGAGCCGAAAAAGACGGAGATTATTATATTATAAACGGAACAAAACAGTTTATCACCAATGGCGGAGAAGCTGAAATTTATGTGATTATTGCTCTTACAGATCCTTCAAGGGGAACAAGAGGAGCGACAGCTTTTATTCTTGAAAAGGGAATGGAAGGATTTGAGTTCGGTAAAAAAGAGGATAAGATGGGAATAAGAGCATCCGTTACGAGAGAACTTATTTTCAGAGATTTAAAAGTGCATAAAAGTCAGATTTTAGGTAGAGAAGGCGGCGGATTTTTAATGACAATGAAAACATTTGACAGAACAAGATTAGGAGTTGCAGCTCAGGCAGTTGGTATTGCTCAGGCTGCTCTTGATGCAGCTGTTTCCTATGCAAAAAAGAGACATCAATTCGGGAAACCCATTGCCTCTTTTGAGGGATTACAGTATATGATGGCGGATATGGCTATTAAAGTTGAATCCGCGAGAGCCTTAACCTACATAGCGGCAAGAAATGTTGATGCAGGGGAAAAGGTAGCTGATATTACGGCAATGGCAAAGGCTTATGCTTCTGATGTTGCAATGCAGGTTACCACGGATGCTGTTCAAATTTTCGGAGGATACGGTTATATGAAGGAATACCCTGTTGAGAAGATGATGAGAGATGCAAAAATTACTCAGATTTATGAAGGAACAAACCAGATTATGAGAAATATCATAGCATCACAACTGATAAAGAGGATAAAATGAATATCTTTGTATGTATAAAACAGGTTCCCAATACCACTGAGGTAAAGTGGGACCTTGAAAAGGGAACCTTGATAAGGGAAGGTGTTGAGTCAATTGTAAATCCATTTGACCTGTATGCTGTTGAAGAGGGATTGAGAATAAAGGAGAGATTGGGCGAAGGAAAGGTTATTGCAATCACAATGGGACCTCCTCAGGCGAAGGAAGCTTTAAGAGAGGTTGTCGCTATGGGTGTTGATGAAGGAATCCTTGTTTCTGACAGAGCCTTTGCAGGAGCTGATACTCTTGCTACCTCCTACTCACTTTACAAGGCAATTGAAAAAATAGGAGATATAGGGATAATAATTGCTGGCAAACAGGCCATTGACGGGGATACGGGACAGGTAGGCCCGGGAATTGCCTCATGGTTTAATTTTCCCCAGGTAACTTATGTAAGAAAGATTGTTGAGATAAATAAAGAAAAAGCAGTTGTCGAAAGATTGACAGACTATGGATATGATGTTGTCGAAATAGGACTGCCGGCTGTTATAACTGTTGTTAAGGAAATAAATGAACCGAGATTGCCCTCTTTAAGAGGTAAGATGAAAGCAAAGAAGTTTGAACCTACTGTTTTCACCTCAAAAGACATTGAGGCTGAAGAGACAAAGATCGGGCTTCAGGGCTCTCCCACTCAGGTTAAAAAAGTTTTTTCACCTCCAAAGAGAAGCGGAGGAGAAAAGTTTGAAGGTGAAGCCGAAGAATTAGCTGAAATTCTTTTTAATAAATTAAAAGAATTAAAGGTTATATAGGTGATAAGATGGGAGTTACAGGTATATGGGTAATTGAAGAACAATGCACCGGTTGCGGTGTTTGTGTTGATGCATGCCCTTTTGATGCAATAAGAATTAATGAAGAGGGTATTGCCGAAATAGATGAAGAAAAGTGCACCCTTTGCGGAGCCTGTGTTGATGCATGCCCCTTTGATGCAATTGAAATGAAAAGGGGAGAATCCTCTGTTGAAATAAATAAAGGAGATTATTCGGGAATATTGACATTTGCCGAAGTTAATGAGGGAGAACTCTCAAAGGTTGCACTTGAGATGCTTTCGGCAGGAAGAGATATTGCCGATAAAAGAGGAACAAAGCTGTACTCTGTTTTGATAGGTGGAGAGGGAGTTGAAAAGCATGCTAAAACACTTATCAATCATGGTGCTGATACTGTATATTATATTGAGCACAAAGATCTTTTCCACTTTCATGATGAGCTCTATTCCGAAGCTTTGAAAAAATTAGTGGAGGAGATAAAGCCAGAGGTTTTCATAGGAGGAGCTTCCGCTGTCGGAAGAGCACTTTTGCCCAGACTTGCCGCAAATATTCAAACGGGGCTTACAGCAGATTGCACGGAGCTTGATATTGACACGGAAACAGGAAATCTTCTCCAGACAAGGCCGGCATTTGGCGGGAATATAATGGCTACTATTTTAACACCAAACCACAGACCTCAAATTGCGACAATAAGGCCGAGAGTCATGCCTGTTCCTGAGGAAAAGGATAGGGATGGTGAAATTAAAAGGTTTGAGTTTGACCCAACTCCCTATAAAATTTCGAAAATAATAAAAGAAGCGGTGATTTTGGGAGACGAAGAGGTTAATTTGCATGAGGCGGAAGTAATAGTTTCTGCTGGTAGAGGAGTCGGAAGTAAAGAAAATATGAATCTTATATATGAATTTGCAAAAAAGCTTGGCGCAGCTGTCGGAGCTTCAAGGGCTGTTGTTGATGCGGGCTGGATTTCATATCCCCATCAGGTAGGACAGACGGGAACAACCGTTGCTCCTAAAATTTATATTGCCTGTGGAATCTCGGGAGCTATCCAGCATCAGGTGGGTATGCGCTCAAGTGATATAATCATTGCAATAAACTCTGATCCGGAAGCCCCTATTTTTGATATTGCCACCTATGGTTTTGTGGGAGATTTACACAAAATTATTCCTGAGCTGATGAAAAAGCTATGAAAATAATCAAAGTATTGAATATGAAACTATCAATAAATAGATTTGATAATAAGATTCTTTAATTTAAAGTTGTATTTTTTAGGAATAAAAGCAGAAAAGAAACTTTCTCAAACCTCTTTCTGAATGGCTCTGACTAAGGAGTAAAGGTTGAGCATAAATGTTTCCATTGGTTGATCTATTGCATTCTCTTTTTTAAAAATTCTAAGAAGATATTCATTAACGATTTCTTCCTCCGTCTGTCCTTTAACAACCAATGCTTTTATTTTTTCCCCGATTTCAATGGTTTTTTCAAAGGATCTCTTTAAAAATTCCGAGGCCTTCTTTCCCTCAATCGGTCTATTGTGAGGTAAAGCTAAAATATTAACATCAAGTCTGGCAAGTCTATCCAGAGATTTAACGTAAGTTGAATAGTTTGAAAAAAAGAGAGGTTTTATTTCACCGTTTTTTTCAAATATTCCGACCGCATCACCGGGAAACAATAACTTTTTGTTTTCTTCATAAAAGGATATTGAGCATTTTGTATGTCCCGGAGTTTCAAGAACTTTTAACTCAAATTCTCCGTTAGAGATTTTATCCCCTTCCTTAACCACTCTGTTTACATTCAAATTTTCATAATTATCAAATTTATCAAAACCTTTTGCCTCGGATTTGTTCATCTCTTTTATGAATTTCCTTGCTTTATCCTTTGAAAATATTGAAGCTGTTCTTTCCGATGCTATGACTCTAACTTCGGGGAAAAGTTCATAAAGCATGGGAACCCCTCCGCAGTGGTCATAATGGGAATGAGTTAAAAGTATGTAATCAATTTTATCCATTTCAACCAACGTATCTTTGATAAATTTTTTAAGTTTCTCTGTTCTGTTAAGTGTAGCAGTATCAATCAATATGTTTTTTTCTCCCTTTAACAGGTAAAAGGAAAAGGAGCTATCTCCGTCATAATATAGGTTTTTCACTATTTCTCTCTTCATTATATCTCTCCTTAAAAAAGCAGGGAATCTTCATAAAGCCTGTATTGAATAGCTTCGGCAATATGGGATTCTTCAATTTTTTCACTTCCTTCAAGGTCTGCGATTGTCCTTGAAAGTTTTAGTATTTTATCATAAGATCTTGCGGAAAGTTGAAATTTTTCAACGGAAAAATCCAGAAGTTTTTGTGATGAGCTGTTTATTTTAATATGTTTTTTAATCTCTTTTTTACTCATATCAGAATTTTTCCTCAGAGTGGTCCCGAATCTATCTCTCTGAATATCTCTAACTTTCTCAACTCTCATTCTAATATCTTCGGAACTTTCCCTTGCTCTCTCAGATCTGATTTCCTCAACGGGAACTCTCGGGACTTCCACTATTATATCTATTCTATCAAGAAGAGGTTTTGAAAGTCTCGAATAATATCTTTTCCTTACATAGTGAGGACAATCCTCTCCGGAAACAGTATCAGTACAGGGATTCATTGCTCCTACAAGAATAAAGTTAGCGGGGTAGCTTACACTCAAAGATGCTCGTACTATCTGAACCCTCTTATCCTCCAGTGGTTGTCTTAAAACTTCAAGAGCACTTCTTTTAAATTCAGGCAATTCATCCAGAAACAAAACTCCGTTGTGGGCTAAACTAACTTCGCCCGGAGCTGGGGGCTGGCCACCTCCTATCAAACCAACATCGGAAATCGTGTGGTGGGGTGATCTGAATGGTCTGTTTTTTATATAGGGTGTCTTTTTATCCAATTTTTTTGCTATGCTGTAAATTGTTGTGGTTTCAATTATCTCATCCACAGACATTTTAGGAAGAATCGTAGGAATCCTTTTTGCGAGCATTGATTTACCGGAGCCTGGTGGACCCACCATAAGCAGATTATGTCCTCCCGCCGCTGAAATTTCAATCGCTCTTTTAACATGATACTGTCCTGCCACCTCTGAGAAATCAATCTCATAATCCGGCAAAAAATCATTCTCTTCTTTCGTGATTTTTTGCTCCGGATAAAACTCTCCGTTAAGAAAACTTACAACCTCTTTTATTTTTTTAAAACCCAATACTTTCACATTTTCTATTAAAGAAGCCTCTTTGAGGTTTTCCTCAGGAATGATCAAAATCTTATCCTCTTTTTTTGCTAAAATAGAGGCTGAAAGAACTCCGCTTACCCTTCTTATGTCTCCTTCAAGGGATAATTCTCCCATAAAAATATAATTCTTTATATCCTTGTTTTCTATGATTTTACTTTCAGCAAGTAGGGATATTGCAATTGGAAGATCATAGTGAGCTCCGCTTTTTTTCACATCCGCAGGAGCAAGATTTACAAGAATTCTTTTAAGAGCAGGTTTCCATCCATTGTTTTTCAGAACTGAGTTTACTCTTTCCTTGCTCTCCCTGACAGCGGCCTCAGGAAGACCCACTATGTTAAACAACGGTGTTCCCTTTGAAATATCAGCTTCTATGATTACTTTCTCCGCCTCTATCCCTATAAAATAACAACTTAATACTGCTGCAGGCATAACTTACCCCCTGTATATGATCAATTTATCCCCCGGGAATATTCTATTCCCTCTTAAATGATTCCATTGTTTAATTTTTTTTACAGGAATATTGTATTCTCTTGAAATCTTATATAAAGTATCTCCTCTTTTAACCTCATAAAAAAATGATTTTTTATTTAATTTTCTATAGACAATTCTGTTTCTTCTCTTCGTTCTACTTCCATAGCTTACTGTACCCGGTGCCGGTATCAGAAGGATTCTACCGGGTCTGATTAAATTTGATCTAAGGTTATTGTAAGCTTTTATCGAGCTTACAGAGACACCATACTTTCTTGCAATATAATACAAACTCTCTCCTCTTCTTATTCTATGTTCAATCCACTTTATTCTCTTTTTCACAGGAAGCTTTTTCAGGCTGAAAACTTTCTCATCGGGAATTGAAAAAGGAACCTTTAACTCGTATTTTCTTAAAAAATATGGGGTAATTGGTCTTAAAAGTTCGGGATTATACTGTCTTAGAGTATAATAGCTTATGCCCAATCTTTTTGCTGCTATTCTCAAATCTATAGGTGATGGAACAACTATCTTTTTGTACCTCAGTGGAGGATCTTTATCAACCTTAATATTGAATCTTTCGGGATCCTTTGTTATCACTACGAGAGCGATAAAAGC
>JALVQI010000108.1 GCA_027031485.1 Candidatus Aminicenantota bacterium
TATGAGATTAGTGAGCAATCAAATTAACCATATGGCCTTTGTTATTGTAAGAAATTTAATAAAGAAGGGATTAATAACTGCAGAAGACAAGAATGAGCTTACAGAAAGAGTTGCCAGGGTAATTGAAGCAGACCTTAAAAAAGAAGAGGAGCTTGATGAGGAAGTTAAGGAGCTTTTACTTCAGTATTCTGAAAAAATGAGAAAAGAGGATGTGGACTATGGAGAGATGTTTAGAAAAATAAAAACAATGTTGGCTAAAGAAAAGGGGATAATTTTATGAGATACGGATTTTCAATAGATAGAATTTCACACATAGCTAAAGAGATCATAAAAGAATTTTATAAAGATGATGGAGTTGAAATCTATACTGATGATTATACCTTAATCAGAGTTATAAAGGAGTCTATTGAAAAAGAGCTTGATTTTTATGAGGAATTAAGGGAAAAGGCAAAGGAGAAGGTTCTTTCGCAAAAGAAAAATATCCCAGAGGGAAGCAGAGAGTGGGATCTTCTGGTAAACAAATACTTCAATGAAGAGATAGATAAATTGGACAAAATCCTGGACTAATCCCTTTATTAAATGGTCAAAGTGTTGACAACTTAATAAAATAATGCTATTTTTCAATGCATTTTAAAAAAGCGAAAGTGGCGGAACTGGCAGACGCATCGGACTTAGGATCCGGTGGGGATTTCCCTGTGGGGGTTCAAGTCCCCCCTTTCGCATTTAGGAGGGTTTTATGAAAGAAAAAAAAGAAGATGTTTTAGAAGAAAATGAAAAAGAAGAAAAAACAGAAAAATCCAATGTTGATGAAGAGAGTTTAAAGCTTAAAGATATTGATAAAGAGCTTTCCAAAGAAGAAGTTATTGAAATTTCCGATAATGAAATAGAGGAGATGATAACTGAAAAAGCTAAATCTTACAGGGGAAAGGTGAAAATTAGAGGATTCAGACCGGGGAAAGTCCCTCTAAATCATGTTAAAAGATATTTTTATAAGGAACTTTTAAACGAAACCATAGATGAAATTGTTAATCAAAAAATAAAGGAAATTGTTTCAAGAGAAAAAAACATAGCCACTTACCCGAATGTTTCGAGAGATTATGAAAAAGGGAAAGGGTTAAAGTTAAAAATACAATATGAAACTTTGTCGGATTTTGATTTGGGTGATTACAAAGAGATAGAGGTTGAGGATGTAAGCATTGATGTTAGTAAGGAGGAAATAGATAGAGAGATAGAAAGATTGCGAGCACAGGTGGCTGAAGTTGTCCCCATTGAAAAGGGAAAGGCGATTGAGGATGAAGATATCATTGTTGATTTTGAATTTCAGATAAAGAACCCTAACACAGGCAAATGGATGAAAAAGGAGCTTTTAAAAGACAGGAAGGTAAAAGAGCAGGCCTTTATGGGAGTAAAAGATAAACTTATTGGAATGAAAGTGGGAGAAGAGAAGGTTTTTAGAGGGAAAATCCCGGAGGAGATTGATGCTAAAAACTTTGCGGGGAAAGAGACTGAAGCAAGGATAAAGTTACTTTCGGCAAAAAAAATTATACTTCCCGAAATAGATGATGATTTTGCAAAATCATTGGGGG
>JALVQI010000109.1 GCA_027031485.1 Candidatus Aminicenantota bacterium
ACTTTTATTCCCCAACTTGCCTGAGATTCAAAATAAACATATTTTTCTTTTTCAAAATCCTTTGCGCATTTGGGACCATGCGGATAAATAATTCCAAGCCCACCACCACCAGCTTCAGGGAAATTTCCGAATCTGCTATTAAATGTAACAATTTCAGCAACTTCTCCTGTTTTTGTATTAACTAATACAACTCCATTACCAGAAAGCCCAACTGCAAGAGCACGAAATCTCCTTGCACACCAACTCCTATCCATACATCCTCTCCAAACGGATCCACATAACTCATAGGATTATTCCCGAAGGCTCTGTAAAGGTTTAGCCCTCCCGCTATTCCTATGGGATCCTCTGTTATAAATCTTCCTGATTTTGGGTCATAGTATCTATGGTAATAGTAATAAAGGCCGCTCTCGGTGTCATGGTATTTTGATTGGAAAGTTATCATTTTAGTCTTTTATTTCTTTTTCGACAATCTCTTTTTTTGCAGGATAAAACATTAAAAACAAAAATCCAAACGGAAGAAAACAAATAAATGGGTACTTTATCCCTCTATAACCTTTCCGCTTCATATAGAAAACTGAATAAAAAAAGAATATAAAACTTGATGTAATATAATTATATATATAATATTTAATTAATGATGGATTTTTACTACTCAAATAAATTATTAAATTTGTAAAAATTAATATTACAAAAACAAGAATTATCCCATCAGGCACTAAATATTTAAAATAGTACTCTCCATACTCTCTCTGCTTCTCCTCACTAAATAAAACTTTCTCCATACCATTACTTAGATTATTCTTAAAACCTATACTCTCAAACTTCCCAGAGAAAAATAATATCCTTATTAAATAATATATTACTCCATAGATAAACCCATTTCTGATTGCTTTTACTACTAATCCATTCCCCTTTAGCGCTATTATATTTAACA
Source organism: Candidatus Aminicenantota bacterium (assembly GCA_027031485.1). Lineage (GTDB taxonomy): Bacteria > Acidobacteriota > Aminicenantia > JAMOAD01 > JAMOAD01 > JALXDT01. Next base: position 935 of record JALVQI010000109.1, read on the forward strand.
TTTTTTCTTTAAAAATAAAATATACAGTTATTAATATCGTTAACTCTATTAAATATATATAAAAATTATATAATAGATATTTCCGTTTCTTCTTTATGTAGAGAAAAGGGTTAAAAGAAATTCCTCCTTCTGATAATCCACTAAAGAATAATTCATAAACGAACAATAATAGGAATATGTTTATGATAATAAATGAATAATTGAGAACAATATATGATATTTTTAAAATATTTCCTGCACTTCGCATGATTTTGTCCATTTTCTCAAGAATAAGAAGTATCACAAAAAATAAATTTAAAATATAAAGAAGAGTTATAATATGAACATTAGTATTAAAATTCCTTGTTTTTTCTTTTATTCCATAGTTCATTTCACTTCTCTCCGATATTTAACCTTATTTCTTTGTACAGTTCCAAAGTTCAGAAAGGCATTTTATCTCTATAGCGATCATTAACCCCGAGCTAAATTTTGATGCTCCAGCAACAATACTTGCTGGAAGTGTACCGGTTTCAACAACTATTTCATTCATCAAAGGCGTGGTCTTATCCAAAAAATATATAGGTTGGTTCACCCACCATGTGTATTGCCAATTAAAAGCATATTCCCATGTTGCTAACATATTAGAAACAAATCCGAGATAAACCCC
>JALVQI010000110.1:0-696 GCA_027031485.1 Candidatus Aminicenantota bacterium
ATGTACCACCATGACTTTCTTCCCAAATTGCTTTTACGTCTTTTTTAACTCCTTCCAAAGCTCTTTGTGCAATTTCTTTTGCTGTCTTTTCGGCCGCTTTGGAAATAACTTCTGTGAGATAATGTTGATGGTAGAGATTCTCTATTTCTTTCCTTATATCACTCACCACTCCCTTCTGCAGGGTCAGCAATCCCTCTAACCTACCCTCCTGACGTAGCAGTTTTTCCCGTGCTTCTGTTAGTTCCTTTACTTGAGTCTCTAAATCCATAATCTTTTGTTTTATGTCCTCTAATGAACCTGATAATCTTTCAGTGATTTCTCTTTTTCTTTTTTCCAGTTCTTCTCTCTCTCGCTTAATGTCTTGCAACTTTTCTTGACTCTTTTTCAGTATAATTAGTTGATCGTTAAGCTGTCTTTGTAGTCTATTTTTTCTCTGAAGTTTTTCCTCTCCTATTTTAATCTCGTTCTCAATCTTTGAAAGGGACCTTTTTTTCCTTTTAATAACCTCTCGTGCTTCTATTTCTGTTAAAGGTTTTTCACAAGTGGGGCACTTAGTATACTTAACCTTAATTCCCTCTTCGAGACGCTTGATATCTTGTTCAATCCTCTCTTTTTCTAATTTCTTGCCTTCTATCAGGCCTTTCAATTCAGTAATTTCATCACGAGTAGCGTTAATTTTGTTCTCTTTGCTCTTAA
>JALVQI010000110.1:706-1578 GCA_027031485.1 Candidatus Aminicenantota bacterium
TCCAGACTTTGTGCCTGAATACTTCTTAGCGTCTCATCCTCCTTTTCTTTCAACTTGTCAAGGTTCTCATTTACCGCTGTGAGTTCCTCTAGACTCCTTTTTTCTTCCCATAATGCATTTTTCTCTTCTTCAATGTTTATCAATTTATGATTCAGTTCCTCTATCTTGCGTCTTATTTCACTTAATTGATTCTTTATATCTTCTGTTGGTTTTAAGTTTCCTTTCTCCTGCATTTCTTTAAGTTTATTTTTGCGCTTGTCAATATCCTTTTTGAGTTCATTTTTTACTGAGTTGACTGTACTAACTACTTCATTTAGTCTACTGACTTTTAGTAGTCTGTTTAGTTCCTCCTTGAAACCCTTTTCTGGTTTCGTTAAGGTTCTGTAAATATCCCCCTCCCTCATGAAGATTGCTTGAAGTAGATATTTCTCTCCAATTCCTAATTTGTCTAAAATCTCTTGTGTAACTTCCTCATTTCCCGCCTTCACTTCGGCTTTTTCTTCTCCCGCTCGAATTGAGTATAAGTTACCTTGAGCAGTTTTTCCACCTTTTTTTATTCTCCTTCTAACTCTATATTCTTCTCCATTACTAACAGAAAAATCCAATTCAACAACGCCCTCGGCTGCCCCTTTCTTAACCATCTCACCTGGTGCCAAGCCATTCGGAAGACTACCTGTAATCGCAAAATATATTGCATTTAATATTGATGACTTACCTGAGAAATTTGGGCCGAATATCAAGTTTTTTCCTTTACTGAATATAAACTCACGATTTTCGAAAATCCCCCAATTATTCAGTTTCAGCCTTAATATCATTGTTCAAAAACCTCCAGAGTTCCTCTCTTATATCTAAGTGGGGATCATCGAGTACTC
>JALVQI010000111.1 GCA_027031485.1 Candidatus Aminicenantota bacterium
TAAAAAAATCCGGTTTAAAATACGAGCTTTCACCAACAGCTACGATTATTGAGGGAGATCTTGACAGCCTTTTTAAAATAGCAAAAGAAATCCATGGGATAAGCTTTGAAAATGGAGCAGATAGGGTTGTTACCATTATTATGATTGATGATAGGAGGGATAAAAAAATCACTATGGAGTATAAGAAAAAATCTGTTCTGGAGAAAATTAAAGATTAAACTTTAAAGCCAACCCTCGTTTGTATACCAGTCAATGACATCTGAAATTTTATTTTCAAAACTATATATAGGCGAAAAACCGTATTTTTTAAGTTTTTCATTGGAACATATCCAGCACCTGTATTGAATTTCATTAATTTTATCTTTGTTAAAAATATAGTTTTTCCCGGTTACTTTTGAAATGAAGTTTGTTGTGTTCGCTAAAATCTTTCCTATCCATAAAGGAAATGTTATTTTTATTCTTACTTTTGACTTAAAGTGGTTCGCAACAATTTCCTCCACTTCACTCCATTTCAAGTCTCTATCTTCAGAAATAAAAAATATCTCTCCCGAGGATATTTCTGAATTAAGAAGATTGTAGATTGCTCCTACAATATCTTCCGCATATATCCATGATAATATCCTGTTTTGAGAACTGTGCTTTATGTTTAAAGATAAGCCTTTTTTGATGAGCTTTATAGCCTCTAAAAAATCAGTGTCCCACTCCCCGTATACGGCAGGAGGCCTTAAAATAATGATGGGAATTTTGCTCTTGAATTTCAAAATTCTTTTTTCTCCTTCCAATTTACTTTTTCCGTAAATGGAAACAGGTTCGGGAGTAACACTTTCTTTTAAAGGCACACATTTTTTTGAAGGACCGGCTGCGGCGAGAGAGCTTACAAATAAAAATTTTTTTAAATTGCTTAAATTTAATGAAAGCTTCGCGAGCCTCTCTGTAGCATCGGTATTTATTTGAAAATAATATTCTTCATTAGTAGCTTTTGTAATTCCTGCAAGGTGAACTATGTGAGTGGTATCTTCCGGAATTTTATTTAAAGAGAAAAGGTTACTTCTTATAATAACGAATTTTTCCATGTCCAGGTCCGGCAATCTTTTATTAAGCTTTTGAGGATTTCTTACTAAAAGGTATACCTTCTTGACCTCTTCTTTTTTTTGTAGTAATTTTATTAAATGTATACCTATGAAACCTGTGGAACCTGTGATAAAATAAACCATTACCTATTCTATCATAAACAAATGGAGGTTTAAATGGATATTTTTAAGAAATGTTTTGATTTTAAAGAAGCTGAAGAAGCTCAGGCAAAGGGAATTTATCCCTATTTTACCCCTATAGACGAGGTTTATGGAAATAAGGTTAAGATTAACGGAAAAGAATTAATTATGATTGGTTCTAACAATTATCTTGGCCTCGTAGGTGATGAGAGAATTAACAGAGCAATGAAAGAAGCCATTGATAAGTATGGTTCGGGAACCTGCGGATCAAGATTTTTAAATGGGACATTGAGCATGTATGTTGAATTCGAAAAAGAATTGGCAGAATTTATGGAAAAAGAGGCTGCTTTGATCTTTTCCACAGGATATCAGACAAACCTCGGAATTATCAGCGCTCTTGGAACAAAAAATGATGTTCTCATAATTGACAGATTGGACCATGCTTCTCTTATAGATGCCACAAGATTGTCATTCTCAAAGGTTTATAAATTTAAACACAATGATATGGATGATCTTGAAAGACTTTTGAAATCTCTTCCCGAAGATGTCGGGAAGCTAATTGTTGTTGACGGTGTTTATTCTATGGATGGTGATATTGCTCCTCTTGATAAGATGGTTGAGCTCAAGAAAAAATATGGTGCAAGACTTTTTGTTGATGATGCACATGGTGTCGGAGTGATAGGTGAAAAGGGCAGGGGAGCTGCAGAGCACTATGGAGTCCTTGATGAAGTTGATATTATTATGTGCACATTTTCAAAATCTTTTGCTTCTCTTGGAGGTTTTGTCGCAGGTGAAAGGAAGGTAATTGAATATATAAAACATTTCGGAAGGCCGATGATTTTCTCGGCATCCATTACACCGGCCGCTGCGGCAGCAGCTAAAGAAGCTTTAAAGATTATTAAAATAGAACCGGAAAGAAGGATTCGACTTCAGGAAATAGCTGATTTTATGAAATCCGAATTTACTAAAATGGGATATAATACGGGAAATACTGAAACAGCAATTGTTCCTGTCATTATCGGTGATGATGAAAAAACTTTCAAACTCTGGTTGGCTTTAAGGGAAATGGGAATTTTTGTAACTCCTGTGATTTCACCTGCCGTATCTCCAGATAATTCGAGAATAAGAACAAGTTATACTGCAACTCATACGGATGAGGAATTAAGAACAGTTCTTGAAGCTTTCTATAAAGCAGGTAAAATGCTAAATTTAATATAGGTGATTAAGTGAAAAAACTTGAAGAATACATAAGGGATGTTCCGGATTTTCCTAAGAAAGGAATAGTTTTTAAAGATATTACCACCCTTTTAAAAGATAAGGAAGCTTTAAAGAGAGCTGTTGATGATATGTATAAACTTGTAAAAGATACGGAAATTGACAAAGTGGTTGGTGTCGAATCAAGGGGATTTATATTTTCTCCGATTCTGGCTTACAAGCTTAATGCGGGATTTGTTCCTGTCAGAAAACCGGGAAAACTTCCCGCTGAAGTAATCTCTGAGACATATGAACTTGAATACGGGACAGATAAATTGGAAATCCATAAAGATGCGATAGAGGCAGGGGATAAAGTTCTTATTGTGGATGACCTTATTGCAACGGGTGGAACATCAAAAGCTGTTTGTAAAATGGTTGAAAGATTGGGCGGTAAGATAGTGGGGCTTGAATTTCTCATTGAGCTTACTTTTCTCAAAGGAAGGGAAAAATTAAAAGAATACAATGTTTTTTCAATAATTAAGTATTGAATAAAAACAAAAAGTTTTTTTTTGCATTTATTATAATTATTTTTTCTTTTTTTGCAATATATTTTTATCTGAAAGAAACTTTTTATCCGCTGGAAAAGAAAATCAAGAAAAGGATAGAGAGAAAATTTGAAAAGATCGAAAATGGAATCATAAAAAGGAAGATAAGGAATCTCGGAGTAGAGAATTGGAATGGCGACATATGTGAAAAGTGGTCAGGCTTTACACCCAAAGTGAGTATTAAAAATTTACCGGAAAGGGAGCTATTTTATTATGAAAATGAGATAGCAGGTTTTTTCGGATATAGAGATGGGAAAAGAGTTTTTTACTATAAGGTAGTGGATCTTGATTTTTTTACTCAGGAAAAATCGGATGATTTTTTTCTCGAAGACATAACTTACAATGGTGTAAGCATTGATTATATTAAATACAATGATTATGAATATATGAAATTTTTAGAAAGAAAGTTTGAAGATAGTGAAGAAGATATTGTTGAAAAAAATAAAAAAGGAGAAATTTACTATTTAACTTTGATTAAAAATTCAAAAGGTACTCCTGTTTTTTTGCTTAGAGTGAAAAAAATTGGAAAAGTTGAAGCCGGCAAGATTTTTTTAAAGAAAACTTATCCTTTGTTTGTTTTATTTTTCTTAATGGTTTTTTTAACATATTTTTTAATATTTAAAAAACTGGATATAAAAATATTTGTTTTGCTTTTTCTCCTCCTCCTTTCCGAAACTATCCTTTTCAAATTTAATTTAAAAGAAACCTTATTTCCGGTAGGCTCTCCCCTTTTTTTAGTTTTGATTTTACCTGTTTTTGTAATATTGAGAAATTTACTTAAAAAGAGGTTTTTTTATATAGTTTTTATAATTTATTCATCAGTTTTTTTGTGCTTGTTGTTGAATAAGGAAATACCAATGAGCTCTATCTTTATAAATATTTCGATCATTTCCACTACTTTTGTAATATTTATTATAAATGATTATTTGAAAACCAATTTAAAACTTGTTGTCCTTTTTTTTATGGGAATATCTTTGATTAATTATTATATATATGAATCAAAAATTATTAAGAATCAAAACATACTGCTTGAAAAAATTTCAAACAATATTGCTTCTTATGTTAGCCTGAACATTAGAATCACAAACAAAATCGTAAAAGATATTAATAATAAAGCTTTTATCTTTTTCATGAAAAAATATGACAGAAACAAAATTGCCGGAGCAATATTTGACAGATATTTCCTTTATGGAATAAAGAACAGGGAATTGCCCTCAATTGCCGTTCTAAATGAAGAGAGGGTTGAAAGTTATTTTTCTCTCTCTAATCCATTACCGCGATTTCCTCTGAAAGTTTTGAAAAGAACTTATGACAACTGGCAACAATTGACCGCTGAAACAATTTTAAAAGGGATAAGACTGTCCGTCAAACTTTTTATAAGGGATTTTAAATATAAAAATAAAAAATACAAAGTAATTGTTTTCTATCCACAGAATTTTTATGAAGATGCCCTCTTTTATTTAAGAAAGTATGGTTTTAGAAACATGTTTCTTTTAAGAGGTAGTTCATATTCTCCTTTAAAGAGAATAAAAAGAAATGGACAGTATTTTGTGGTTAAAAAGGAAAACTTCCTGTATAGAGGAATTTTTTTTAATATTGATTCCAAACAATATTTTTTATCTTTTCCATATAGAGACATATATTTTAAAACTGTGGATTGGTTGAAGATAAACTTTTTTTTAATTTTATCCATTTTAATATTTCTTCTTTTTTTAAAAAGGGAAAAACTCGGCTCCCTTAGCTTTAAAATAAATTTTGTAACTTTGATGCTGCCATTGTTTATTGTTTTAATTCTTGAGTTATCTCTATCAAATTATTTTAGAAATTATCAATATTTATTTAAAATAAAAGAATGGGAAAATCGTGCTATGAGTGTTGAAAAAATTTCCAATATTTTTTCAAATGAATCTTTCTCTCCTGAGGAGATATCATATTTTATTTATAAAAGTACTGAAAGGGCTGTAGCGATTTATACAAAAGATAGAATAGAGTTTTTTAACGGATATTTGGATAAGGATTTCTTTTATCTTCCATATTCCGTTTTTTCAAACTTTCGAAATGGAGGGAAGCGGATTTTTATTAAAAGGGGAGAAAAGTTAGTTTTCTTTTACAAAATAAAAGAGAAGATCTTTTCAATATTTTTTGATTTAAAAAGGGAACAGAATCTTGCTTTTATAATATTTACCAATCACCTGATTTTTTATACACTATTTTTCACTCTTTTAATCCTTTCTTTTACTCAAATTTTGATAAAAAGATATAACCGGGGAGTTAGTAAAATTATAGAGGGTTTAAACAGAGTTAAGGAGGAGAAACTTGAAATAATTCAAGGGGAGGATTCGGGAGAAATAGGGGAATTAATAGTGAGTTTTAATAAAATGGTTAACAATATGAAGATTCAGAGGGAAAAAATAAAGGAATTAACTGAAAAAGAGGCTCTTTTGAAAGTGGCAAGAAAGGTTGCACATGAGATTAAAAATCCTTTGACTCCGATAAAACTAAATATTGAATATCTTTTCAATATCAGACGAGAGGATCCCGATGAATTTAATAAGAGTTTTGAAAAGATAATGAGGGCTACGAAAAAGGAGATAGAAACATTGGAGAGGGTTGTCAGAGACTTTTTAAATTTTTCCCGTGCCGGAAGACCTCCCTTAAATGAAATAGATTTATCGACTTTTATTGAAAAAATGATCTTATTGTTTAAAGGTAGTGGTGTGAAATTTTCTATGAAGGGAGATAAAATAGTTGCAATTGCTAATGAGGCTTTTCTTGAAACAGCTTTAAAGAATATTATAATAAATGCCATAGAAGCTCTAAAAAATGAGAAAAGGATTGACATCGAGGTATTGAAAAATGGAGATTATGCTGAAATCAGGATAAGAGATTATGGAAAAGGTATCGATAGTGATAAAATAGATAATATTTTTAAATCAGGCTTTACGACAAAAAAGGGGAGTGGTCTTGGCCTTAGTATTGCTAAAGAGATGATAGAAAAGATGGGTGGGAAAATAAAAATAATTTCCTGGGAAGGGGAAGGAACTCTTGTTATAATAAAATTAAAAAGAGAGGTGAAAGATGAATAGAAGAAATCTGATGATATTGCTATTTTTTATTTTTTCTTTTATATTGATCCCTGCCATCCTATTGAGCAGTGCAAATACTCCCAAAATTGATTTTACAGGAAGGTATGAATTGGTACCTCATAAAGGAGAGATTTTATTGCTTGATACGTGGTCCGGAAGGGTATGGATGATGGTCTACGATAAAAAAAAGAAGGAAAATTGGTTTAAAGAGCTTGTTGTTTTTGATAATGAGAACTCAATACCGTATTTAAGGATAATGAGTGATGTTAAAAAGAGAATAATTGAGAACAAAAAACTTAAAAAGAAAAAGAGTGAGAAAAAGAAAAAGTGGATAGAGGAGATAATGGGAGGAGAGGGAAAAAGGAAGTAAGATATTTAAAAAATGTCTAAAAGTTTGTAAATGGCAAGAATTTTTTCTTTAAAATTTTTCGTTGAATAAGTTGAGAGAAGCTCTTCCTTACCATTTAAAATATTGTTTTTTATTGAAGGTTTTTCCATTAGAAGCTTCATTTTTTCAGCTAACTCCTCATAATTAAAGGGGTCTTCAATGTATAGAGCCCTGTCTTTTAAAACTTCGGGCAAAGAACCTCTTTTTGAAACTATTGAAACAGTGTCACATTTTAAAGCTTCAAGAGGAGGATAGCCGAAACCTTCATTTAAAGAAGGATAGAGAAGAGCAATTGCGTTTTTATAAAGTTGCATCAATTTATTGTTATCCAGAAATCCTGTGAAAATAATTAATTTGCTTGAAGATTGATTATTCCTTAAAATCTTCTCTTTGTCTCTGTCGGAAAACAAACCTGTTATGATAAGGGGTACCTTTACAATATCTATTGCCTTCAAAATTGTTTCAATGTTTTTTATTGAATCAGAGCCTCCTACAAACAGGAAATACTTTGTAGGAATATTCTTTAATAAAATATATTTGTTTATTTTGCAAAATTTCTCGGAGACGTAATTATATATAACTTTGATTTTTTTTTCATATTCGGGGAAAAATTTTAATAAATCAACTTTTGTGGATTCTGATACACAAATTATAATATCAGCATATTTTCCACTTTTTAATATTATCTTAAAAATTTCTTTATGTCTTTTTGAGAAAAAAGAAGGAAAAAGAAGAGGTGTAAGATCATGAACAGTTAATATTTTTTTTATTTTCAAAGGTTTTTTTGGGACAGCATATCCCGTAGAGTGAAATAATTTAAAATTGTATTTTTTCAGAATATTTTTTAAAAAAAAATTATCTGTAAAAGTTATTAACTTTTTAGGCGAATTGATAGAAATTGTATTTTTAAAATTTAAATTACTATCTCTGAAAAAGAGAAAGAAGAATCTTTTATCATTTTTAAAAGCTTCAATCAGTGAGTTTGTATATCTGCCGATTCCTCTGAATTTTGAATAAGTTTGGAGAGGCCTTCCGTCAATTAATATCATAAAATAGTTTAAACAAAAAAAGAGGGAGAATCAAATCTCCCTCTTTTATGTTTATCTTAAATTAATTAATTTGCATCTTCAAATTCCGCATCAATTACTTCATCATCCTTACCATCATTGGCTCCTGTTTGAGCGGACGAAGTATCATTACCACCATCTGTTGGGGATCCTTGAGATGCTTGCTGGGTTTGTTGTGCCCCCTGTTGAGGAGCTCCTTTTTGGTAAAGATTTGTTGCTATTTTACTTGAAATTCTGTTAAGTTTTTCCAGCACAGCATTTATTTCATCTTTAGATTGTGCTTTTTCCTTTACTTCTTTTGCTTCCTTTACAATATCCTCTATCTCCTTAATATCTTCAGCACTGAGTTTATCTTTATTTTCATTTTTCAGTTTTTCAAGCTGATAAGAAAGTGTATCAAGTTGATTTTTAGCTTCTATTAATTCTTTTCTCTTTTTATCTTCCTCTTTATGTGCTTCCGCTTCTTTAACCATCTTTTCAACCTCTTCTTTGGAAAGTCCGCTGGAAGATGTGATGGTTATCTGCTGTGATTTCCCGGTTGCAAGATCCTTTGCTGAAACATTCAAAATGCCATTGGCATCTATGTCAAAGGTTACTTCAATTTGTGGAACACCTCTTGGTGCGGGTGGAATACCGACAAGATGAAACCTGCCAAGTGTTCTGTTATCTTTGGCAAGTTCTCTTTCACCCTGGATAACATGGATTTCAACTGAAGTCTGATTATCCTCGGCAGTTGTGAAAATTTCAGATTTTTTTGTAGGAATCGTAGTGTTTCTCGGTATTAACTTATGAGCAACTCCTCCTAATGTTTCTACGCCAAGGGATAAAGGTGTGACATCAAGTAATAATATATCCTGAACATCTCCTGAGAGAACAGCACCCTGAATGGCAGCACCTATTGCAACCACTTCATCGGGATTAACTCCCTTGTGAGGCTCTTTACCAAAGAAATCTTTAACCATTTGTTGAACTTTCGGAATTCTTGTTGAACCTCCAACCAGTATGACCTCATTTATATCACTTGGTGTTAAACCTGCGTCGGCAAGAGCTTGTTTTGTAGGTTCCAGTGTTCTCTTTAAAATATCATCTATCATATTTTCAAGCTGAGCTCTTGTAAGCTTCATTATAAGGTGTTTCGGACCAGAAGCATCGGCAGTGATAAAAGGAAGATTGATCTCTGTTTCAAGAGTTGAAGAAAGCTCAATTTTAGCTTTTTCAGCCGCTTCCTTTAGTCTTTGAAGAGCCATCTTATCCTTTCCAAGATCAATACCTTCCTGCTTTTTAAATTCTTCAATTATCCACTCTATGATTTTTTGGTCAATATTATCACCACCTAAGTGAGTATCTCCGTTTGTGGATTTAACCTCAATTACATTATCACCCACCTCAAGGATGGAAATGTCAAATGTACCTCCACCAAAGTCAAATACTGCAATAACTTCATCTTTTTTCTTATCCAAACCATATGCGAGTGCTGCTGCCGTTGGTTCATTGATAATTCTTCTAACATTTAAACCGGCTATTTTACCTGCATCTTTTGTTGCCTGTCTCTGAGCATCATTAAAGTATGCGGGAACTGTTATAACAGCATCAGTTATTTTTTCTCCAAGATATGCTTCCGCTGCATCCTTAAGCTTTTGAAGAATTTTAGCGGAAATTTCAGGGGGAGAATACATCTTACCCTGTATTTCAACTCTTGCATCATCATGTGGTCCTTTTACAATTTTATAAGGAACAAGCTTTTTTTCCTCTTCTACTTCATCAAATCTTCTTCCCATAAATCTCTTTATTGAGAAAATTGTGTTTTCAGGATTTGTTATCGCCTGTCTTTTTGCAACCTGTCCGACAAGCACCTCTCCGTCTTTGGTAAACGCAACCACGGAAGGTGTTATTCTTGAACCTTCCTGGTTAACAATAACCTTGGGTTCATTACCTTCCATAACAGCCACAACTGAGTTGGTTGTTCCAAGGTCAATTCCTATTATTTTACTCATTTTTTTCACCTCCAAAATTTTTTCAATAATATTATAGGCAAAAATTGATAAAATGTCAAGTAGAAAATTTTATAATATTTCACTCATATTTAAAAATTTTAAACTGGATATGGATGTGTTTGGTTTATTAATTCTTTAATATGTTTTTTATTTAATAAATATGTAGGATGATTCCCGAAATTGAAATCTTTTTTTGAAAATGTTATATTCCTCTATGACGAAAAAATTAAAGGAAAATATTTTTTTTATACTTAATATAATATTTTTTCTATACTTTTTTTTAATAGAGAACTTTCTTGTTTTTCCATTTTTATTATTTTTTCTTTTTCTATTAATCATTAACAAATTATATTTTTTAAAAATCTATCTGAAAAAGATGCCTCCTCTTGCACTTCTACTACCATTAACACTCTTAAACTTTCGATTTTTCTATGATTCATTTCAGAGAAGTTTTGTACTTTTAATTCCTGCTCTTTATTTTTTTATCTATTATTTAATAAATGAAATTTCTGATTCGTATGAATTAAAAAAACATAAGATAAAGATTATAGTTTTTCTTTCCGTTTTTTTTATATCAATTATTATATTTTTTAGAGGGAAAATAGCATTTTCCGGAGATGAGCCTCACTATCTCGTTGTTGCAAACTCTATTTATTATGACCATGACCTGAATATTGCCAATAATCAAACAAGAGAAAAAATCAAAAATTTCTGGTTCTCGAATAAACCTTTAAGATTTCATGCTTATACTGGTATAAAGGGGATAAAATATATATATTCTTTTCACCTTCCTGCAATCTCCGTTATGATTCTCCCTTTTTTTGCTGTTGCAGAGATGATAGGTAAAAGCGGTGTTTATTTTGTTTTAATCAGAGCGGGGATAGCTTTTTGGGCAATTTTGATGGCTCTTCAATTTTTTAAATTTTTAATTTTATCGGGTATAAAAAAAGACAGTGCTTTTTATATTGTTATTTTAAGCTTTTTGCTTACTCCATATATATTTTTCTCACTGCATCTATATCCTGTAATTTTTCTTAGCTTTTTAATGCTTGTTGCAATAAACAATCTGTATTTTGAAAAAAAGAATTATCTGATTGCATCCATAGCCTTATCTTTTATGGTCTGGGCAGGAGTTAAGGGCATTTTAATAGTCCTTTTAATTCTTTTCATAGTGTTAATAAAAGAAAGATTGAAGTTATTTGAATTAAAGAAGATTATCAGTTTTACTCCGCTCGTCCTATCTTTTATCCTGTTTTTTGTTTATCTTTATAATGCCTATGGTTCTTTTTCCCTACTTTCAATTTACAATGGGGTATTAACTCCGGAGAAAAAGAAATATTTAATTCACCTGATATTCAGTTTTAAAGAAATTCCTTTATACATCAGATTGGATTCACTTTTCAACTACTTTTTTGACCAGAGAGATGGTTTGATCTTTTATTTTCCTGTATTTATTCTCTTTTTTCCTGCTTTGTTTATATTTTTTAAGAAAAAATACAGGGAGTTCTGGCTTCTTTTTATACCTTTTGCTGTTCATATATTAAACTATGCTTTCAATACTCATAGGGGAGGCTATTGCCCTCCTGCAAGGCCTGTTTCTCCTTTTGTGTGGTTTATGGTTTTTATGATTTATCTTTATTTAAAAGATAATTGGGAGGAAAATAATAAAAAGTTATTTTCGATTTTTTCTTCCTTTTCTATCTTTATTAGCTTTATTTTAATCAAATATCCTCTTTTAATGTATCAAACCACAACCCATGAAGTGAAAATTAGAGCTTCTTCTTTGTTCTTTTTTTTAAAAAACTCTGTTGTGGATTTGCCAAAACTATTTCCTTCTTTTTTAAAGATCTATAATTACAAATATTTGCCAAATTGGATATGGTTTTTCTTAATTATATCGATTACTTTTTTATTGCTTAAAAAAGGAGTTAAATTAGTCGTTTATTTATTTTTTTGTTTTATGTTTTTAACTACGGTTTTGTATTTGGCTTTTCCATTCTTTTCAATTAAAAAATATAATAAGCGATTTAAGATTAATAAAGAAGTTTTTGTACTCAAAGCAGCCGGAAGTATTGACAAACACTTAAAGAATGAGCTTAAAGTCTTTGGTGAAGGAGTGAAATTTATTCCGATTTATAAAAGGGGTAAAAGAAATAATTTGAAGATAAAAATTATTCCGAATGTTAAACTAAAAATAGTTGTTAAATTAGATATATTTAAAATAAAGGAAATAAACCTAAAAAACGGGGAGAGTACCATTGTTAATATAAAAAAATCCTATAAAATGGGTATATCATACTTTTATCCCGTATTTTTAAAAATAAAAAGACTTGATAAACATAATGAGAAAGTAAATCTAACTTTGATAATTTCTTTCTTAAGTTAAATTTCCGTAAGTCTGAAAATAAGCTTTTCAAGAAAGAAAGCCAAAAGAAAAAGAATAAATGAGATTAAGAGAGGAATAAAAAATTTATCTTTATAAGTGATTCTAATGTTAATTTTAAACCTGTTTTTTTCAAGATTATCAATTTGCCTGAAGATTTCTTTCATTTTTTTGTTATCTGTAGCTCTGAAGTATAGCCCTCCGGTAGTATTTGCTATCTCTTTTAAAATATCCTCATTAAAGTCTACTTTTACTTTTACATACCTTATGCCAAACGGTGTTTTTACAGGATAGGGAGCTTCGTTGAGAGCTCCAACACCGATTGTATATATTTTAATTCCAAACTCTTTTGCGATTTTAGCAGCTTCTTCAGGTGAAATATCACCCATATTATTATTTCCATCAGTTAAAAGTACAATTATCTTTGTTTTTGATTTGCTCTCCTTTAGCGAAGATATAGCAGAGACCAATCCCATTCCTATTGCTGTTCCATCCTCTAATATCCCCATTTTCAGATTGTTCAGTGTATCTATTATCATCTGGTGATTGAGGGTTATGGGAATCAAAGTTACAGCTTCTCCGGCAAATATTGTAAAACCTATGAGATCACCTTTTCTCTTTTTCACAAATTCTGAGATAACTTTTTTTGCAACGTCAAATCTTGAAGGAGTCAGATCCGCAGCTAACATACTTGTCGAATTATCCATGACAATCATTATTGAATAGGCACTAAAACTCTGCTCAATATTTTTTTGACCGAACTGAGGTCTCATTAAAGCAAGGACAAGGAAAACAAAACCCAAAATTTCCAGTCCGTATATTATCTTATGGGTAAAAAGGTTTCCTTTCTTTATTAGGTTTTTTGAAAAAAAAATACTTTTAAAAAAAATATTTTTTTTAAATTTAAAGTAATAAATTATAAGAATAGGTAATAAAAATAGTGAAAAATAGGGATATAAAAATCTCATCTATATTTCTTTTTCACTCTTTGCGATAACGATTGCTGCCGCTGCATCTCCTAAAACATTGCTTATTGTCCTTAGCATATCAAGTATTCTATCAACACCAAGTATCAAAGCTATCCCCTCTATTGGAACATTTATGGCTCTTAAAATCATCGCAAGTGTTATTATTCCGACTCCGGGAACTCCGGCTGTCCCGACGGCAGCGAGAGTGGCTGTAAGAACTATGGTTAACTGACCTGCAAGTGTAAGCTTTATTCCATAGACCTGGGCTATAAACACAGCTGCCACACCTTGATAGAGAGCGGTTCCATTCATATTGATTGTGGCACCTAAAGGAAGTACAAAACTTGAGATGTAGGAAGGAACTTTAAATTTTGTTTCAACAGTTTCCATAGTTACCGGTAAGGTGGCGTTTGACGATGATGTGGAGAAAGCCAGAATCATGACGTCTCTCATTTTAACAAGAAATTCCTTTATACTTACTTTGCTTAGGAATTTCACAAAGAATGGGAGTATTATAAAAGTATGAATAAAAAGCCCCAATACAACCGTAAGAGAGTAGGTAAGAAGTGTAACAAGAATTTTATAGCCATACTTACCTATTATTGCAGCTAAAAGGGCAAAAACACCGTAGGGAGCAAACTTCATAATTATATCAACAACTTTTATGCTCACATCGCTTACGGAGTTAAAAAATTTTAACAATGGTTCTCCTCTCTCCTCTGGCAATAAAGTTGCGGCAATACCAAACATTATTGCAAGAAAAATCACCTGTAACATATCTGAATTTACAAAGGATTTTACCGGATTTTTAGGGACGATATTAACAAGTGTATCAATTAACGAAGTTTTTTGTACTTTTTTAAGGTTTATTTGACCGCTATTTACATAATTCTTGTACAATTGTTCCTTTGTTTCCTTTTTTATATATTTCCCTGGTTTCAGATTATTTACGGCTATTAGTCCTATTGTAATAGCCACAACAGTTGTTATAAGGTAAAAAAGAAGAGTTTTGGCTCCGATTCTTCCAAGTTTTTTTATATCACCCAAACTCGCTGTTCCCACAAAAAGAGATGAAAAAACCAGAGGAAGAACTATCATTGTGATTAATCTTAAGAAAATGTCACCTATCGGCTTTATCAACACTGATTTGGGACCAACGATCACTCCGAAAAGCGCCCCGAAAATTAATCCTAAAATTATCTTTGTATGTAATTCCATCTTTTTCCAGAATTTCATTCTTTATCCCCCGCAAAAAGTTTTCTTCCGATACGATAATCATAGTCCGTTGCTATAGAATCTCCGGAATGATTTTTTAGAATATTTTCAAAAATATTCATTTGAGAATCTATAAAATCTGCAAAATGCAGAGCAAGAGCTTCCTTTGTCATAGGGAGCTGATAAGCTCCAAAGTCATAATTACCATGGTGTGAAATTATAAGATGTGTTAATTTTGTTAATAGAGATTCGGGAAACCCTATGATTTTTTCACTCTCTTCCTTTAAAATTTGAACGCCTATGATTATATGACCTAACAAAACTCCCTTTTCACTCTCTTCTTTTTTTATTTCACTTTTTATCTCTTCAATTTTCCCTATATCATGTAAAATCCCGCCTGCTATCGTAAGCTCTTTGTCAAGTTTATATTTAGTCGATAAAAAATCGCAGATATCAACGACTGCCAGAGTGTGTTCAAGAAGTCCTCCTATATAATTGTGGTGAACCTTCCTTGCCCCCGGCCAGGTTTTAAATTTGTTTTCATATTTATTTAAAACTTTTTCTAAAAGTTTTAACAGAAATGGATTTTTTATGTTTTTCTTTATAATATTTTTAAATTTATTCCACATCTCCTCTGAAGATTCTTCCGCCGAAGGTAAAATTTTAGAAACATCAACTTCATCTTCATATATTTTTCTTATTTTCTGGACCTTAATCTGGTTTTTATCATTAAAGCTTTCCACTATTCCTTCAACATAGACAATGTCTCCCTCTTCAAAGGTATCCTTTAATTTTTCCACATTATCCCAGACTTTGCCGCCAATCTCTCCGGTTTTATCTTCAAAAACAATGTCTAAAAAGTCTTTATTTGTTTTTGTTAATCTTAATTTTTTAGTTTTAATCAGATAATATGCCTTTATGGAACTGTTTTTCTCAAGGTCCTTTATCTGATTATTCATTATTTTTTTCTGCCCAGAGTTTCATTAAATTGATAATAACATCAACAGCTCTTTCCATAGACTGATAACTAATCCATTCCCTTTTTGAATGAAAATTATGTCCGCCTGTGAAAATATTCGGTGTCGGAATTCCCATAAAGGAGAGCTTTGCCCCGTCTGTTCCTCCTCTTATCGGAGTTCTTACAGGCTTAACACCTGCCATCTCTATTGCCTTAATAGCAAGATTTAAAACATCGGGATATTTATCAAGAATCTCCTTCATATTTCTGTATGATTCTTTTATTTCAGCCGTATAACTTGCTCCCGGATATTTTTCCACAACCTGCTTAGCCAGAGATTCAAGAAACTCTTCCTTGCTTTTAAGTTCGCTTTCCACAAAATCTCTGATTATAAAAAATATGGTGGTTTCCTCTTCTATTCCTGATATTTCAACCGGATGTACATAGCCCTCTCTCTTTTCAGTGGTTTCAGGACTCATTCTGTCCTTCGGAAGAAGAGATATGAATTCTCCTGCAAGTTTAATAGCATTGATCATTTTTCCCTTTGCATAACCAGGATGTACATTTATACCCTTGAATTTTATTATCATTGAGTCAGCATTAAAGTTTTCATCCTCTATCTCTCCGTCTGCTCCCCCGTCAATTGTGTAAGCAAACTGAGCTCCGAATTTTTCCTTATCAAATTTAATCGTTCCCCTTCCAATTTCTTCATCCGGAGTAAAGGCAACTCTGATTTCAGGTCTCGGAATATCAGGATTGTTAACAAGAAAAGTTAAAGATTCCATAATTTCAGCAATTCCCGCTTTATCATCAGCGCCTAAAAGGGTGGAACCGTCTGAAGTTATAATATCTTCTCCTATGTGCTTTTTAAGACTTTCATCCTCTTTTATCACCACTCCCTTTTCACCGGGTAAGACAATATCTCCTCCTTGATAGTTTTTGTTAATTACAGGTGTGACATCTTTTCCGCTTACAGCCGGAGAAGTGTCAAGATGGGAGATTAAACCTATCTTGTACCTATTATTTTTCAAATTTGATGGAAGAGTCGCATATACATAGCAATATTCATCAACTTCAACATTTTCAAGTCCCAGCTCCTTTAACTCTTTTACAAGAACTTCCGCAAGGTCAAACTGTTTTTTTGTAGAAGGTGTGCTTTCACTCTTTTCATCCGATTGAGTGTCAATCTTTACATAATTTAAAAATCTGTCTAAAAGTTTTTCATATTTGTAAGCCATTTTTCCTCCTATAATCTTTTTATCTGTTCCCCGCAATCCTCTTCTTGGTTTTTTAATTTTTGAAAGAGGTGTTTTATCGCGGGTATTAAAGGTAAAAAATTTTGCTCAATAGCTCTGGGATTACCGGGAAGATTTATAATAAAAGTGCTTCCGTTCATTCCCGCCAGCGCCCGTGAAATTGCAGCCATTGGTGTATATTTTAATCCATTACAGACCATCGCATATTCAAAACCCTGAACTCTCTTCTTAATAAATTTTTCAGTGACATCGGGGGTTATGTCTCTGTCTGTTATTCCTGTTCCCCCTGAAGTAATTATAAGGTCTGTTTTGTTTATATGTTTTTCAAGAAGATTTTCAAGGGCTGATTTTTCATCGGGGATAACCACTTTTTCTTTCACATTAAATCCATTGTCCTTTAGAATTTTTACTAAAATTTCCCCGCTTTTGTCTTCCCTGATTCCCTTGGAAGCTCTGTCGCTTAATACAATAACTATTGAATTAATCATTGATTAACTTTACCTTAAAAAGGTAGTGGTTGTCAAGAACACCCTTTGCGTCAAAAATAATCTTACCGAAACGAATGAGTTTAGTCAAAAAAATCTTACCGAAAAGGAGGAAGAAAAGATGACAATAGTTTTAAGCTTTGAGCCCTGAGCTAATCACAAGGAACATGGCTAACTTGTTTGCTATCAATTATTTTTTTTAAAATTTAAAATAAAAAATCAAAATAAATAATGTAGGGGCAATTCATGAATTGCCCTTTGCAATCAATAATTTTCATTATTTAATAGTTTTAATTTAAAGAGAATTTACAAACAACAATAAACCAATAACCTTCAAAATTCAGCTCAAAGCTCAATGCTATGGGCTCAAGGCTAATATGGTGAATTGCCCTATGATAATTACAATCACATATAAATAAAGAGATTATAATTATTTGTTGATTTATAAACGTGAATGGTGTCGATTAAAATATTGTAGGGGCAGACCTCGGAATGAGTGTAATGAATGGAGATCCAGCACCAATTTTCTTTCATAAATGCAACAATTTTTCGGAAAAAGAAAGTTTGTGAAGAAATTCTTATATAAGAAACTACTAATATAAAAAATTGGTGCTGGGTGCGTGTCTGCCTGTGGTGGCATTTTAATATATTCATGTGGCCGTACCCGAAAACATAAAACGAGAGTATTAAAAATAAAAATTATTTTATAGATTTAAAAAAATCTCTCTTCTACAAAAAAATATTACAATCATTTATTCGCTAAGGTTATTTCCGAGTTTAGAAGATTAAACTATGATTTTCGGAAAAAAGTTTTATAGTATAATAGTGCGGATAGAGATTTATCCCGTTTTTTATCAAAGGTATCCCATTATAAAAAATTATTCCCGAATCAACCTTTTTCTCATTCATAAATAATCTTATGCTCTTTCCGTATCTCTTTTTCCCCGCTTTGACTTCTATGGGGACGATTTTTCCGTTGAGCATTTCAACATAATCCACTTCAGCTTTTGCTCCTCTTTTCTCCCTTAACCAATAAAACAATTTTTTCCTTTGCCTACTGTTTGAATAGGCAAGAATCTCCTGTCCTATAAAAGCTTCAACTACCTGTCCCTTATTTATTAACATATTCCCTCCGTTTATTAACCATAAACCTATATGTTCCCCTAAAAGTGTTTGCATCAATCCGACATCAAGAAATATTGTTTTAAAGATTGAAGGTTTTATCCCAGCCTCAAGCGGAAGACCATTGCAGGAACTATGATAAATTTTATGAAAAACCATAGCTTTTGACAGAAGCTCAAGAGCCTCTTTGATTTTATATGTCTTTATATTTTCATCCACATGAGAAAAAATAAATTTTTTACCTACTTTTGCCGGGACACTTGAAAAGACTTTCTCAACATATTCTATCTGTCTTCTTTTAGCATATTTGTTAAAATCCTGAATGTATGTGTCAAGGATTATATTATGGATATTTTTAACTTCACTAATATCTTCATTTTCTATCCAGCTTTTCACAGCTTCCGGCATTCCACCGACAGACATATATTCATACAATTGGTTCAGCAAAAGATTATGTTCAAATTCATTTACTTCTCCGGTCAAAACAATTTCAATTAAATTTTCTTTTCCTTTTGCTATCAAAAATTCAAGAAAGGACATAGGATATAGATAATAACTTTGGACTCTTCCCACGGGGATACCCTCTTTTTCCACGGAAAACTCAAGAAGTGAACCCGCTCCTATTACATGGAGTTCAGGTAATTCTTCATAAAAATATCTTAGTGATGTAATTGCATTTTGACATTCCTGAATTTCATCAAAAAAAAGAAGGGACTTTTCAGGCTCAATTTTCTTTCCGAAAAAAGCATTTAATTTTTTTAAAATTTCAAAAGGAGAGAGAGAATCTTTAAAAGCACCGCGCAAGGCTCTATCTCTTTCAAAATTTATCTCAAAATAATTTTCAAATTGTTTACCGAATTCTCTTATCAGATAACTTTTTCCTACCTGTCTCGCTCCTCTTAAAAGGATTGGTTTTCTTTTTTTCAAGTTTTTCCATTTTTCCAATTGTTTCATCAACATTCTTTTCATTTCTTAATACCTCAAAAATATAATAATCTTATTTTTGCAAAAAATCAAGGTTAATTTTTGGAAAAATTGCAAAAAATCAAGGTTAAAATTATACTTTTTTTGCAAAAGTCAGGGTTAAAATAATTTTTAAGAAAAACAAATTTATTTTAGTCTTAAAGTTTTATAACTGTTTAAATTTTTAATTACTTTGAATGCTTAAAGAATTGAGATTTAAAAAAAAATTCATTAATATTTTCGGAAATTTTTAAAATTATAAGGTAATACATTATATAAGGGATGTAAGGAGTTAAAATTCTGCCGGGCGGTCGTAACGAACGTAGTGAGTGGAGGCGGAGGCGGAGGTAGTTGCCCGGCTTTTTTCCTTTCCTTTAAAAATTAGGAAATGAAAAAGAATATAAAAATCTTTACAAGGGAGGTGAAAAATAGAGTAAAAATATTAGAGTATTTCTAATGATTGCTGCTGCAGTTATTGAGATATTGCTAAGAGAAAAAGATTGATTTTTGGTAGGTTAGCGTTGATATAACCGGGCAACCTAAGGAGAAAAAAGAAGGTTGCCCGGTGATAGATACTATAATAATCCTCTAAAATTACAATAAAAAAATAGTGAAGAAAAAATATAAAAAAGGAGGTAAACATGAAATTAATTGCAACAGTTTTTAAGATTGCTCCCTATATGGTTTCAAAAGCTTTAAGGGAAGGTTCATCAATAGCTGGAAAAATTATGGCATATTGGAGGTGGCATTAATGGGAGAAAAACCAACAAGAGCAGAAAAATATTTGGTCAGTGCTGTAGTTGCAGCCATAGGTGGGATTCTGGTTTACTTTGGAAATAAGAGAGATGACCAGAAAGGGGATATTATGTTCAAGACTGGTATGGGATTTGTTGGAGTTGGAGTCTACAAAGCTATGGAAACAGCTGAAATTTTACCTAAAAAGGATATATTGGAAGAAAACAATAAAATTTTTTCGGAGGTGAAAAAATGAGAAAAGTATTTTTTTTAATAATTGTTTTAATTGTGTTTGGATTTGTAGGTTTAGCTTATGATTGTAATGATATTTTGGGCGATGAAATTAGAATTTATAAATATGATAATATCTTGAAAACTTTGGAAAAATGCCCTGAATTCAAAATTCTTGAAAGGGGAGAGAATTATATTAAAGTATTAAAAGATGATGATAAAGATGATAAGAGAATCATAAAATTTAATTTTAATTCTAAAGATATTTTATATAGTCTTTCAATTTTTCATTTGGATGAAATTTATACAAAAGATGATTTTAATGAAATGAAAGAAGATTTTTTAACACCAGAAGATAATAGAAATAGGAACAAAGATGATTTTGTAATATTTGAAAGAGTTATTCCTCTTTATTCCGAAAAAAATATTTTTTTCTCTTACTTTGATTTTGGAACAGAAGAAAATTCTATATATGGAATCAGGTATTATGAAAAAATTAAAAGAAGAGAAGACATAATTATTTTACCTGAGTTTATTGACAATAGTTCTCCTGAATTATACCTTTTATTAAAGAAAAATTTGGAATTATATTTAAAAGAGGAGGGAAAAAATGAGAAAAAACAAAATAAAAAATAGCTCTGAAAATATGAAAAAACCAAGACTTTACTGGTATAAGGGAAAGCTAATAGAAAAGATCTCAGACAATAGAAAGGATGATCCTAAAAAACTGAGAAAAAAGTGGAAAGCTGAGAGGAATAGGGAATATTGAATATCTAAAATACCAGATTTGAATCCATTAAAACCTTCCCTTTGATAATGTATTATCTAACTGTGTCAAATTTAATAATTTGTATTTATTCTTTCAATCCTCTTAGGATAAGCTCTTTTAGCTTTTCATAATCTTTTAGCATAGGGTCAATTTTTTTTGCCTTTTCAAGGTATTTGAAAGCATTTTTATAATCTTTTTTATAATAATGAATAAGGGCTAATCTGAAGAGAACATCTGAGGTTTCTGAAATATCTTTTGCTTTTTTTAGATAATCAATTGCGGTCTTATATTCTGATTTTCTTTCATAGTATTTTGAAAGTAAAAGGTATCCGTAATATTTTGTTTTGGGTTTATTATATTTTTTTAAGGTTTCTATGATTAAAGCCTTTGCTTCCTCATCTCTTTTGAGCAGGATTAGAAGATTTGCTTTAAAGAGCGTGGCATCCGCTTTAATATTTATCCATCTGTTTGAATTACTCAGTTCAAGCGCTTTATCCGTTAGTTCAAGGGCTTTTTTGTAATATCCCTTTTTTGCGAAAATATAGGCTAATTGTAATTTTAAATTATCTTCATCAGGATAAAGTTTTGACAATATTTCTATATTTTTATCAGAGCCTTTAAAGGCCGGTTGATATTTAAAATAATAAAATATAAAGAGCGAAAAGATTATGAAAAGGATTACTACATATTTTCTTTCTTTTTTATAAAGTAAGATCAAAAGTTCCGCAAAAAGGATAGCTGAAAATATTGAAGGTAAATATACAAATCTCATACATATCAAAGGGTAGGAAAGAATTATATTGAGATTTAAAACAGGAATTAAAAAGGATAAAAGGGGCAGAGCATAAAAGCTCTTTTTAAGCTGATTTCTAAAAAAGTATACTCCAATTATAAGAATAAAAAATGCAATTGAAAATAGATACTCATTTTGAGAAATATCAAATTTTTTCATTGAAATATAGTAGGATTTGAAAAATGGGAAAAACATTATTTTGAAATATGTTCCGAAAGCTTTAATACTGTCAAAAATATCACTTAAGGATACTCTTTTTAAAACAGAGTTTGAATGGGATAGATGAAAATGCAAGAGGATATATATGCCTTCAAAAAAATAAAAAGGAAGAGAAACCTTTAAAATCTCTTTTAAGTTTAATCTTTTTAAAATCAGATATAGGACAAGAATAAATGGGAAGAGCACGGAAATCTCTTTTGATAGAAGAGCAAATATAAAGCTCAGTAAGGATAAGTAAAAAAATCCTATTCTTTTTTCTTTAAAGTAATTAATAAAAAACAGTGATGATAAAAGAATAAATAGTGTTGCAATTAAATCCGTTCTTCCTGAAATCCAGAACACATTCTCCACATGAGAAGGTAGAATTGAAAAGATCGCGGAGCTTAAAAAAGAAAAGGATAAATTATCAAACAGAGCCTGCAAAATTAAAAATATCAGAATCACATTTATTGTATGGAAAATAATATTTGAAAGATGATATCCACCCGACCTTAATTTCCAGATTTTGTAATCAATATAGTAAGAAAATAAAATCACAGGTCTCCAATAATGAAGATAAGGATGTTCGGTTTCAGTAAAAAATTGGCCTGTGGAAGATTTAATAAGAGTATCAAAACTTCTTATCCTCTCATTGTTTACAATCAGAGGATAATCATCTAACATGAAATTATAAGTGATAGCTTTAAAGTTTAAAAAAATGTTAAGTAAAATTAAAAAAAGAATTAAAAAAGAGCTTTTCTTAAAAAGATGTTTGTTGTATTGATTAATCAAATCAGGATTCTTCAGTCAAGAACCTGCCTTACAACATCTATTACAGTGCCGTCAACCCATTTTATTGCAGCTACTATTTTATCTCCTAATTTTGGTTTTTTAGGTTTACCTCCGCAGATTTTTTCCGCCTCTTCTTTTAGCTCTTCAATGCTTCTTATCGGAAGATTTGTCCCTTTTACAGCATCCAAAAGATCCTTTCTTTTGGGATTTATTGCAATCCCTCTCTCTGTTACAATTACATCAATTAATTCACCGGGGCCTACCAATGTTGTTACCTCATCAACTATTACCGGGATTCTATCCCTGAAAAGGGGTATCGGAAGAATGACGGTTTTACCGTATAAACAGTTCTGCCATCCTCCGATTCCGTGTAAAAGTCTTCCGTCAGAGTGAGTTACAACATTTGCATTAAAATTAACATCAACCTCGGTCGCTCCCAAAACAACAACATCAACCATTGAAGCAAAGTTGCCTTTTCCGTGAAAGTTATAACTTGTAAATGGACTTGTGTCCTGATGTCTCGGATTTTCTCTCATAGAGCGGACACCTTCAAGGTCAAAAGTCTGTCCGTCCAGAATATAGTCTGTAAGGCCTTCCTCAAGCATCTCAGTGAGGTATTTTGTTGAGCCTCCTCTTACAAACCTTGCTTTTATATTATTCTTTTTCATTATATCTCTTAAAAATACGGCAAATGCAAGGGATGTTCCTCCTGCACCCGCTTGAAATGAAAATCCATCCTTTACTATTCCGGCTTCAAGGGCAAATTTTGCAGCCATCTCGGCTATTAAGAGTCTGTCAGGACTTTTGGTTAATTGTGTAGTTCCTGAAACGATTTTTGTGGGATCTCCGATTGATTCTACCTCAACCACATAATCAACATAGTTTCCCTGAATTTGCCACGGAATGCATGGAAATGGCACAAGATTATCTGTTACAACTATGACATAATCAGCATACTGTGAATCCGCAAGAGCAAAGCCTAAAAGACCGCAGGCAGCGGGGCCATATAGTCCGTTTGCATTTCCGAAAGGATCCGCACAGGGAGCTGAAATCACCGCTATATCAATATGAACCTCTCCATCCTGAACAGCCTGATATCTCCCCCCGTGGGATCTTAATATAGCTGTTCCCTTCATCTTTCCTCTTGAAGTAAAATCACCCAGAGGCCCATTCATACTTCCCTCTATATGATGGACAACACCGCTTTCAAGATGTTTTATTATCGGAGCATGAATGGGAAAAGAGGCACTCGGAAACCATCTGAGATTTTTTACTCCCAATTCAGCTGCTGCATCAAAAACCATATTGGCAACATAATCGCCATTTCTCAAATGATGATGGGTGGAGATTGTCATTCCATCTCTGATCCCGGCTTTTTTCAAAGCCTCTTTAATGCTTCCAACTCTTTTATCTCCATCCCAGGGATAATCAATACAGGATCTTATAGGCGGAGCTGCCTTTCTTCCAGTTGGTTTATGTTTATTAATCCCTTTAAAAGGTATGTGCTTTTCACCATTGATTTCAACAAGAACCTCTCTTCCTGCCGCATTTATTTCTGTTTTGTAATTATACTTCATTTTTCATCCCTCCAATTTTCATTTAATATTCCTTCTTTTAAAGCAAGATTTATTGTTCTCAATGCCCTTTTAACAACAGGCGGATCAATCATTTTACTGCCAAGGGAAACAACTCCGAGCCCTTTTCTCTCAGCTTCCTCAAAAGCAAGTACTATCTTTTTTGCTTTTTCTATCTCTTTTTCTGTCGGAGCGAAAGCCTCATGAATAACCCTTATCTGTCTCGGATGGATACAGCCCTTGCCATCAAATCCCAATGATTTTGCTTCAAGAACACTTGCTCTTAAGCCTTCCATATCATTAACATCTGAAAATACAGTATCTATTGCTTGAATTCCTGCAGCTTTGGCTGCATTGACTAACATTGATCTTGCAAAAAAGCTCTCCCTTCCCTCATTTGTTCTTTGAGTTCCGATATCAGCAGTGTAATCTTCAAGACCTATTGCGAGAGCCACATTTCTTTTTGATGCTCTGGCTATTTCATAGGCATTTATAACGCCTGCCGCACTTTCAATTATTGGCATATAAAAGGGATCAAAGGTGTCAGGGTGTTCTTTTAAAAGTTCATCCACTTTCTTGTCAATCTCTTTTATCTGCTCCGGATATTCAACTTTTGGTATTAATATAAGGTCTACCTTGTGCGGAATAATTTCTTCAAGGTCTTCATAACCTAAAGGCAACTGATTTATTCTTACCATTCTCTCAGCACCTTTAAAATCTATGGCTCTTAAAGCATTTCTCACAAGTATTCTTGCTGAATCCTTTGAAGGCGGAGCAACGGAATCTTCAAGGTCAAGGATAAGACCATCCGGTTTGTGAATTGCAGCATTTAAGAAGAATTTCGGTTGATCGCCGGGAAGATACAATCTTGACCTTCTGAATCTATCCCTCTGACTTTTTTCAAATTCATACTCCCAGTCGGGAAGATATTTTTTCCCATTATCAATGCCCAATCTTTTTAGGGCTGCCTCGACTCTTGCCATAATAACAAAGGGTAGGGCACCTGTGTCAATCATCTCAATTTCAATATCCTTAATTCCGAAAAACTCCATCATAGAGAAAACCAATTCTCTGATTGAATCTCCGTAAAGAACATTTACCTTACTTTCAAGTTTGAAATTTATACCTTTTATTCCATCTCCTATCTTTAATGAAACCCAGCAGTCTGACCTTATCTTATCTCCCTTGTTTCCCGCTTCAGCTGTTTTAACACTCATAATCCCTCCTTAAATTATATTTTAGGGTATTATTAAATAATCATTTTTGAGTAAAAAATTATAACATCTTTATTTGAAATTTTGAAGATTCCCCTTACAGTTAATTAATATAAGTAATCTTCTAATTGTATAAATCTGCTTATGACGCAAAGGGATCTCATAGTTAAAAATCAAAATTTACTTTTCAATAACTTCCCAGCGTCCACCTTTTTTCGGTCCAACCCTTCTCAATCTCCCCTGAGATTTTAGATTTGATATGATTTTTTCGATTGCTCTTTGGGTTAAATTCAAGTTCTCTGCCAAATTTTTAATTGTGATTTCAGGATTTTTTTTCATCAGAGTAATTACCTTTTCCGAACTTTTTTCCGAACTTTTTTCCGAACTTTTATCCGAACTCACCATACGGATAGCCTCATTGCCTTTCTCTCTCTTTATTACGACTCTGAAGCTATCTTCTTCATCTTCAAACAAAACAGTTTCTCCAAGTACTTTCTTCACTCTGTTTATTCCTGAACCTATTTTTTCCACCAACCCTATACGGTATGTAAGGTCTGCAAGTAGAGGGTTTCGTGTCAGAGATTTTTTACCGAGCAATTTTTTGTCAAATAGAAGACCTCCTGGATTAGATATTTCAACTCTGTCTTTGAATATTTCTATCATAATCCTCCCCTCACTGAAATAGTCTCTATGAACCATGGCATTTAAAACAAGTTCACGAAGAACCTCAGGTGGAATTTCCGGAATATCTTGCCTTTTTAATCCTTTAATAACAGATCTTATTCTGAGATTCCTTGAAAGAAATTTTATAACACCTTCAAGGTTGCTTATAAAATCCAATTCAAAGTCCTCTCTATCAAGCACATCAACCCGTTCATAACCTTGATATAACACAGCTGTAATTACAGAGTTCAAGAAAAATTTTTTAATGGAGTTAGCAAAGAAAAGTACTCCGGCATTGGTCAATTTATTGTCTTGGAGAAGGTTAAGATTGATGAGAATATGCTTTCGTGAAAGGCTTTTATCAATGTTTGCACTTTTCACGAACCTTGAAAAGGCGTCTGTATTGAAATCCCTTTTGAAACTAAATTTATTATTCAATTTTCTGTCAAATCTTATAAGATTAGTTTTCTGAAAAAATGCCCTTATCTCTTCCCTCGTAAGGCGTTGTGAATTTGCTCCCTGTCTTAAATAACATTTCCCGCCTACAAAATAAGGTTTTTCCTTGCCTTCTGGCACATAAATCACGGTGAGTTTTCCAACCTGCTCAATTTCTATCAGCAGAGCAGGCTCCAGGTTTCTTGCATAATTTTGTATTTGTGATTTTGTATAGTTAGTTAATTTGAATCCTTTAATTTCATTGGTGCTGTCCTTAATACCCAAAATTATCTTCCCGCCTGAGGAATTGGCAAATGCGCAAATGTGCTTTGCAATGGAATCGTTTAATCTTTCTTTAAACTCAATAGTGTAACCTTCGCCAATCTTAATTAACTCAAGTAATTTTTCATATCTCATTTTTATCTCTGCTTTGTTTTTGTTTCCTATTTACAAACTTTCCCGATAAATAAAACTGCCTCATAACTTTTTTAAGCATCTTATATTTTCCCTTTAATCACTTCCAAATCCCTCCATTAAATAAAAATTTTTATAATTAACTTATTTAATAGTATATACAAAAAAAGGAAAATAGAAAAGTTAAGATTGCCATATTTCAAAAAAATGCTATAATAAAATATACGGAGGGAGAAATGGAAATCGTAATGAAATTAAAAATTGAAAAACTTCCCGAAGGTGTTTATTTAGCAACAAGTGATGAGGTGCCGGGATTAGTTGCTCAAGGAAGAACTATAGATGAAACCGTGGAAATAGCAAAAGATGTTGCAAGAAAATTATATGAATTATATATAGAGAGAGGAGAAGAGCCTCCTTTTAAGATAAGTTCAAAAAATAAATTAACTTTAAATGTGGCGGTAGCTTTGGGAGCATAGTTTTGGAAGATTGTCGGGATTTAGGTATAAGGAAATTGTGTAAATTGAAAAATTAGGTTTTAAATTTGACAGATTTGCAAAAGGTTCTCATGAAAGCTGGATAGATTTGTCAACAGGGAAAAGAACCACTATTCCAAATCATCCGGGAGATATCCCAGAAGGAACTTTAAGAGCTATTCTGAAGCAAGCAAACATTGAAATTGAAGAATTCTTGAGCACTTAAACTTTATCATTAAATATTTTCTTTAAAATAAAAAGAATACTACAAAGAATATAAAGGGTTCTTTTATTTTTTATGACATTATTATTTATAATTTGTTTTCTTTTTCATATTTCATTAATAAATTTAAAAACAAGTCCGTAAAAAACAGATAAAACTATCATAACAACAGTTAGTATGATTACATACTTTAAGCCAAAATAGATAATCATCATCGGAAGGAGTTGCAGTTTGATTGCTCTGTTGAAGATAAATACAGCTATTATTTCATCCTTTACTCCATTCTCTTTTAATTCTTTTAAAATAGGATACCAGAGATATATTGAACCTGTTGAGAGAATACCTGTAAGAATGGAAACTCCCCATAGAACAATATTTTTCTGCTTTTTTAAAAGGCTTGCCATTTTTTTAACAGGAAAGAAAAGCTCAAGTAAAAACATAAAAACAAAGATTAAGATCAATACAGGCAAAATCTTAGCTAATAAATTCAAGATATTTCTATTGAGTAAACCTCTTTTATTAGGAGATGCTATTAAAAAAAACATATAAACTAAAATTGATAATAATAAAAAAAGATAATTAAATCCCTTTTTCTTTTGTTTCTTTTGTTTTTCTTTCATAGTATTTTAAATATGAAAACAGTTATAATAGCTACAATAATTGAAAAAATAAAGCTTAGGATATTCCTCAGTATTGAAAATTTTTTACCTAAAAACATCATTTCAGCGGGAATTGACAAAAAACCAACAGTAATCCATGAAACCAGAAAAGCAGTGACAGCAACAAGTCCAACACCGTTTTTTAATAGCTCTCCTCCTATTATATAACTGTTTATTGGATTTCCGGCAAAAACAGAGCCGAATAGAGCACCGATTAGGGGGTCAAGAAGATTATGATGAAAAAAACTGTTTATAAATTTTTTCGGAACAAAGGTATTGAAAATACCCATTAGAATAATTACTCCTGTGATAATCGGTGAGGCAAATAAAATTGAGTTAAAAGCCTTTTTAAAAGCTTTGTTAAAATCAAATTTTCTGTCTTGAGTTTTAGGACTCTTTTTTTCACTATTTTTCACAGAGGACCTCTTCATTTTCGCAGATTTCATCTTTTTCAATTTGTAAAACCGTATGCTCAATATGATATTTTGTTTTCAGCATATTGTTTATTTCTTTTAAAATATCATCGGATTTACTATCATTTTTGACTTTAATATGAGCTGAAAGGAAAACCTCTTCGGAATCTATGCTCCAGATGTGCAAATCATGAATGTTTGTTATATCAGAGATTTTTTTAATAGATTCGACAATCTCTTTCATATTAATATTTTCAGGAACGCCTGTCATAAAAATATGAACTGTGCTTTTAATTATCTTGTAGCCGCTAAAGAGCATCATTACTGCAATAATCAAAGAAGCAATAATATCAAAGATATAAAATCTAGTAAAAAAAATAAAAACAGCAGAAACAATTACAATGACAGAGGAGAGTGTATCATAAAAAAGGTGAAGATATGCAGCCTTCATATTTATATTTTCATCTTTATGGGAACGGAGTAGAACAATTGAAAAAAGATTACCCAAAAGTCCTATAAAACCTATGATAAGCATTAATCCTGTGGTAATGGGGGAGGGATGACCAATTTTGTGTATACCTTCTATTATAATTAGTATTCCTAAAACAATAAGAGTTATGGCATTGATTAGTGCCGTAAAAACCTTTATTCTCTTAAAACCGAAGCTGTGTTTATAATCAGCTTTTTTCCTGCTGAAAATTTCACCGACATATCCTAAAATCAGAGATACAACATCCGAAAAATTATGTCCGGCATCGGAAAGCAGAGAAAGACTTCCCGAAATTAATCCTCCGATAAACTCCGTAAGGGTAATGATAGTGTTTAAAACAATTGAAAGAAAAAGATTCTTTACCCTTTTGTTTGAATGATTATGGCTATGATTATGCATTTCAAATTATAGCATAAATGGATTAGTCATAGTAATTATAAAGAAAATCAAAGCTTATTAAAAATAAGGTATTTTTTTTATGATTAAACTCTTCCTTTCGATGCAATTTTATTGCATTATCATCTCTACTTAACAAAAAATAGTATTTTTTGTATAGTATACTATACAAATTATATTATTTTTTGACTAATAGGCCATATTATATAAAAAAATATTATCCCTATATATTAAATTCTATTCCGGTTAACTTTTCACTAATCTCCCATAGTTTTTTTCTTATCTCTTTGTCATATGCTATGGAGGCAGGCTCTGAGATTCTCTGATTGGAAAAGTATTTGCCTGTGATATTTGAAACTTCAGGAGATGAGGCAAGATAAACCGATGTTTTAGCTCCCTCTACAACTGATCCTCCGCCAAATCCCCAGCCTTCTCTTAATAGTTTTGTATTTATAACTCCCGGATGAAGACAGTTTACGGTTATTTCATAATCTTTCAGCTTTTCCGCCAGTTCAAATGTGAAAAGAATATTTGCAAGTTTTGAGAGCGAATAGGCTTCATAACCACTATATCCTCTCTCTCCCTGAAGATTGGAAAAGTCTATTGAGGACGAGTGCGCCATTGAGCTTACATTAACAATTCTTGAAGGACTGGATTTTTTCAAAAGTGGTAGAAGCAGATATGTTAAATAAAATGGTGCAAGATGATTTACCGCAAAGGTAAGCTCATAACCATCCTCCGAAAGTATCCTTTTATGGGAAAATATTCCTGCATTGTTTATCAAAACTTTCAATTCACTCTCATTCTCTAAAATCTCATCTGCCATCCTCTTTACATCTTTAAAGGAAGAGAAATCAGCTTTATAGTATTTAATCTCTCCGTATTTTGAAAATTCTTTCTTCGTTTTTTCAAGTTTTTTCAAGTCTTTGCCATGGATTAAAACCTTTGCTCCTCTCTTTAAAAGTTCAAGGGCTGTCTGTTTTCCTATTCCATCGGTAGAGCCTGTTACAAGAATGGTTTTATCCTTTATATCCCATTTCCCCATTTTAAACCTCTTTAATTTTTAACTTCTCCCAGATGTTTTGCAAACCATGTGGAGAATTTTTTATAAGTGCTTTTATTTTTAACTGCTCCTCCGAGTCCGTGTTTTCCCTCGGGATCAAGGAATAGATCAACAAGACTCTCTTTCCCGGCTTCAAGAAAGGCTCTGTACATATTGACAGTATCCTGATAGAGAACATTCGGATCCACCATTCCATGAACCATTAAGAGCGGATGTTTAAGATTTTTTGCAAGAGGAATGAGCGAATACTTTCTCATTGTCAGTTTACCTCTAACGGATTTTCCTATTGTGGCTCCCGTGTACCAGGAGTTATAATTTTCCCACTGAGTAGGGGGAGCAGCCGATATTCCGCAGGCAAAAGTATCAGGGCTTGTTAACATTGTATAGAGAGTCTGAAATCCTCCGAAACTCCAGCCGTGAAGTCCCAATCTTTTTATATCAACACCAAATCCTGTTTTAATATGCTTTACAAGATCTTCAAGATCCTCTGTCTGCGGTTTTCCCGGATGCTGCCAGTTTGCCTCATTGAATTTTTTCCCGTATCCTGACTGTCCTCTCGGATCAATATCTATTGCAACATAGCCGTATTTTAATGCCATAAACATCTGGAAAAAGTATGAAAGTGAGCTGAAGTTATCCATTTCAACAGTATGTCTTCTACCAAGAGGACCTCCGTAAAGGTAAATTATGGCGGGTCTTTTGTCAGTGGGTTTCCAACCGATCGGTTTAAATATCATTCCGTGAATCGTATCTCCGTATCTGTTTTTGTATGTGAAAAGTTTGGGTTTCAGAATATTTATTTTTGCAAGCTCAGGGCTGTGGCTATTGGTAAGGACC
The DNA here is from genome assembly GCA_027031485.1 of Candidatus Aminicenantota bacterium. Lineage (GTDB taxonomy): Bacteria > Acidobacteriota > Aminicenantia > JAMOAD01 > JAMOAD01 > JALXDT01. The sequence goes on from JALVQI010000111.1 coordinate 31,268, forward strand.
TTTTTTCTTCTGTTTTTGATATTTATTATATAGAGTTCGGGAGGCTTATACCAACTCCCGAAAACAGAGGCAAGCCATTTTCCGTTCTTTGAAACAGCTGTTTCTCTGTGAACTCCATTAGTAAGCCCTATATTGTCTAACTTACCTGTCCTTAAATTTAATCTGTAAACTCCGTACATAGCAGGATCCTGTTTATCAGAGATCAGATACATATATTTTCCATCCCTTGAAAAATCAATAATCGGAAAGCTTTCAAACTTACCCTTTATAAGTTCTCTCTTATTCTTTGTTTTCAGGTCAAAGATAAAGGGCTGTCTGAATCCCTCTTTGTTAAACAGGATTGCCACAAGGCTTTTGCTATCCGGAGTGAATCTTATATTGTTATAATAGTTGGATTTATAGCCTATGCTCTCCTTCATCTTAAAAAAAAGCTCTGGCTTTTTCTTCACTGTATCACCGACCCAGATTTTAAGATCTCCCTTTTCTCTTTCCCATGTCATAAATGCAAAATGTTTGCTATCCTTACTCCATCTTATTTCACTGAATTCATACCAGATATCTCCTCCCGGAATTTTAAACATAGGTTCAGGCTGTTTTCCGTAATTTGTTTCTCCAATTCTTCTTAAATAAAATCTGTATTCCGGTTCATTTCTTTTCATCTCCGTTGTCTGCCTTTTTACTGTAAAAGCTTTTGCAAATCTGTCTTTATAGCTCATTATCTGAACATCTCTATATGCGGGTTTTCCTTTTCTACGGGAAGCAACTATGATTATCCATCTATCATTCGGAGAAATAAATGTTTCCTCTATTTTAAATCTTTTCTTTTCATCCTTTCCCTTTTCAAGCTTATGATTTATCTGAAGAATATAGGAGGAACCGAACATTACCCTGTAAACACTGTTTCCCTTTCTGTAATAATAGCCTTTACCATTTCCCGTGTATGAAATAATCCTCTCTTTTTCATCTGTCATTGTTAATCTCTGAATTTTGTTTTTTGAAGGGAAATATCTGAAAAGATCCCCTCTGTATTCAAATATAAGCTCAGGTGCTTTTTTTGACCATACATAGTTTGATACACCGGGATAAAGGTCTGATCTTTTAACCTTCTCTTTTTCCTTCTTTTCTTTAAGCTTATCCCTTAATTCCCAGAGTTCAAGCTCTTTTTTCTGCTTTTTTATCTTTTCTTTTTCCTTTTTACCTTTTTCTGATTTATCCTTTTTGTTTTCCTTTTCCCTCTTTTCAAGCTCCTTTTTAAGCTCGGCTATTTCCTCCTTTTCAAATTTTGAAAGGTCAACCTTTTTACCTTCCAAAAACTCCTTTTGAAGATAGTATTTTTCCTGCAAGATTTTATCCTCTTTTCTCTTCTGCTTCTCCTTTTCCAAAAACTTTTCATATGTTTCGGGAGTCTCAAACCTTTTCATAATTTCAAGGGATGTTACCCTTCTTGTTTTCCCTGTTTTTGTATCATAAATATAGAGATCATAGCCGAATTCATCGTATGGATTCCAGAGATATGCTAAATATCTTCCGTTTTCGGAAAATTTTATAAGTCTTGCTCTTTTACCAAGAGGAGATTTAACCTTATAAAAATCCTCTATGCTCAGTTTTTTATAATCAATTTTTTGAGCAACAGAGAAAGATAATACAAAACCTGAAACCAATAAAACAATGAAAAATTTCCTTAATCTCATCATATCCTCCGAAAGTTTATAATAATTTAAATACGAATCTCACTATAAAAAGGTTTGTTAAATTAATTTTTAAAGATTGAGTGAATGGCATCTATAGCCCTTTCAACATCCTTATCATCAATATCATTGTGGGTAACAAATCTTACAAGTTTATCATTAAAGGGTAGGGCAAGAACTTTATAGTTTTTGAGTTTTTCCAGAAAATCAAATGATGTTGTGTTTTTCATTTTCACCATAACAAAATTTGTTTTAACCCTATCAAGCTCTATTTCTATATCCTTAATATCAGCTATACCTTCGGCAAGTCTTCTTGCCCTAATATGATCCTCTTCAAGTCTTTTTGTCATAACCTTTATTGAGATAATACCGGCAGCAGCAATTATTCCGGCTTGTCTCATACCGCCACCCAAATATTTTCTTACAATCCTTGCCTCTCTTATAAAATCCTTCTTCCCGACAAGAACAGAACCGACTGGAGCTGAAAGGCCCTTTGAAAGGCAGAACATTACTGAATCAAAATATTTTGTTATCTCCTTTACATCCACCTTTAAAGCTGTGGCTGCATTGAAAACCCTCGCACCATCAAGGTGAAAATGAAGATTATGCTTTTTTGCAATCTCTGAGACCTGTTTTATATAATCAATAGGAATGGGAACTCCTCCCCAGAAATTGTGGGTATTTTCAAGAGCTATGGCCTTTGTTTCCGGAATATGATCCCTTAAACTTTTATGAATATTCTCCTCAATTTTTTCAATAGGAATTATTCCGTGATCAGATGATAAAACTCTCGGAAGGCTTCCAGCTATTCTTGAGACATTTCCCGCTTCATAATTGTATATATGTGAATGCTCTTCAAGAATTATCTCCTTTCCTTCACCGGCGGCAAGTTTTACTGCAATCGTATTTCCCATTGTGCCAGAAGGTACGAATAGAGCAGCCTCTTTACCCAGAGTTTCGGCTGCAAGCTCTTCAAGTTCTTTAACTGTCGGATCATCACCTAAAACATCATCTCCCACTTCAGCCTCATACATAGCCTTTCTCATCTCCTCCGTGGGTCTTGTCACAGTATCACTTCTGAAATCAGAATATCCTTTGTATCCCATTTCATCCTCCTTAATAATTCATAAGTAAGATTATAGAATATTTTTTGTGATTTAGAAAGGGGACAGGGCGAGCTTTGAGCCTTGAGCCTTGAGCTAAATCGTGAATGGTGAATTGTTAATCGTGAATCGGCATAGTAGTTTGCAGGGGAAATTCATGAATTGCCCCCATAAATATTATTATTAAACACAAACGATTATAGGAGGACGGACATTTTAATTTTGTAATAGTAATATATATTACGGTAATGGAGATTACTGTAATGAGATTGATTTTGATTTTACAATCGCCGGAGGCTTCTGGGACAGACAGGGAAAAAATGAAATAGATCTTGTTCTTGCAAATCAGGAAAAAAGAATAGCTTATCTTTTTGAAATAAAGAGGAATGGAAAAAAGATTTTGAAAAAGAGGTTGGAATTTCTGAAACAGGCTAATCATATTATAGGGGAACTTAATAATTATAAGACAGTAGTTTGTTCGGCATGGATTGATAAAACAGGCGTAAAAATTAAAATCGGATATTAAAAAAACAATTTCAAAATTTTAATTTGGTTTATTTTTGTTCGGGATTTTTTTAATTAAAAACAAATAAAAGAAAGAAAATAATTGATCACAAGAAATTAGCTATATTTCTTATACTTTGCTCTTTTCTCAACTCTCAGTGCTCAATGCTATTTCGTTTTCTTGACAAAATATTTCCATATAGCTATTATTTTATTATGAATAAGAAGCTTAAAAATCTTCCGATAGGTATAAGTGATTTTAAAAGGATAAGAGAAAATGAGTATCTTTATATAGATAAGACAGAGGGAATTTATGAACTTATTTCAGGAGGAATGTATTATTTTCTCTCAAGACCACGAAGGTTCGGAAAATCACTTTTAGTTTCAACACTTTATAATATATTCAGAGGGAAAAAGGAATTATTTAAGGGATTGTACATTTATGATAGTGATTATGAATGGGAAGAGTATCCGATTATTAGATTGGATTTTAATGGTATATCAAATACAAATCCTGAAATGCTAAATGATGACATAAGAATTGCACTTAACAGGATATTAAAGCAAGAAGAAATAGAACCTGTATTAAATAATAGTTCAATCCAAACGTTTTTTACTGAAGTAATAATCAGGATATATGAAAAATATAAAAAGAGTATAGTATTTTTAGTTGACGAGTATGACAAGCCTATAATAAGTCATATAGGGAAGGGTAAGGAGGAGTTAAAAATAGCAGATAAGAACAGGGAATTATTAAAGGATTTTTACGGAGTATTAAAGGAAATTGATGTTGTAACCAAGACGAGATTTGTATTTATAACAGGAATAACAAAGTTTTCAAAAGTATCAATATTTTCAGAGCTAAATAATTTAACTGATCTTACAATGAATAAAAGATACTGTGATATACTGGGAATAACAGAGGATGAGATGGATAGGGATTTAACTCCCTATATTGAAAGATTCTGTAAGGAAGAGAACATAAATTGTGAAGAGTTGAGAGAGGAATTAAGGGGATATTACAATGGATACAGGTTTTCATCAAAAGATGTAAGAGTGTATAATCCTTTTTCGCTATTTACGGCATTAGAATATCATTCAATTGAGAACTACTGGTTTGAGACTGGAACTCCAACGTTTTTAATAAATTTAATAAAAAAACAAAATATATACATACCTGAATATGAGAAACTAAAGGCAGATGAGTATATGTTTTCAACCTATGAAATTTCAGATTTAAGTACACTTCCTTTAATGTTTCAGTCAGGATATTTAACAATAAGAGATTATGATAAAAGATTAAGGCTATATGAGCTTGGCTATCCGAACAAAGAAGTAAAGGAATCATTCACTAAGAATCTATTTGCAGAATACTCAGGATTAAAGAGAAATACAAAGTATGCGGATGTAAGAGTTAATATTGAGGATGGAAAGATAGAAGAGGCAATAGAGGTAATGAAAAGTATATTTTCAGAAATACCCTATACATTAATGAGAGAGGATATGATAAATGAATTATACTTTCATATGATGTTTTATTTAATAATATCAGCAAGCGGAGTGGGAATTACATCAGAGATATTGACGGCAAAGGGAAGGATAGATGCATTGATAGAGACGAGGGATAGGTATTATATAATAGAGTTTAAATGTGATCAGGATTCAAGTAAGGCAATACAGCAAATAAAAGAGAAGAAATACTATGAGCCTTATAAGTACAGAGGCAAGGAAATAGTATTAATAGGTATAAATTTTTCTACAGAGGATAAGAATATTTCGGATTATAAGATAGAGAAGTTGCGAACGAAGTGAGTCCAGCACTTTCTTTCCAACAGTAAATGTGAAAATGTTTCAATAAGATAGTAATGTAAGAAGAAAACTTCACTAAAGTTACACTAATCAATAAAGATAGTGCTGGGTGAATCGTGAATCGGGGATTTGAGTAGTAGAAGATTGGAGGAGTGGAAGAGTAGAACTGCGAATAGTGAATCGGGACAAAAAATAATAATTAACCGTAGGGGCAATTCATGAATTGCCCTATAACAAAAAAAATAATTTTTGATGTAAAGGGGTGAGTTAAAAAAACGCAAAAAAATGCTATAATAACAATAGGAGGGAAAAATAGAGATAATAATTTCAGATGATAAACTAAAAGAAACATTAAAAGAGGTTCTGATTGAACTTTTTAAGGAAAATAAAGATGAATTCAAGACTATAATATCAGAATCTTTAGAGGTTTTTATTATGGGTGAAGCAATTGAAGAGGGGCTTAGAACCAAAACGGTGGATAAGGAAAAAGTATTGAAAGAATTGAATTAAAATAAAAATTTCATAAAAATTTTACTTTACGAAAAAAGTTAAGAAAGAGTAAAAACAAATAATCTAAGCAACAAAAAAAGAGGAAAATCCTCTTTACCCACCGGAAATAATCGGCCTTATTGTTACCACTTCATCTTTTTTAATTATATAATTATCAGGCTTATTCTCTTTATCAATTATAACCATAAAAGCATCCTTTGGTTTGAGCTTTAAAAGGGATTTGAGCTCTTCAACACTCATCTCTTTCTCAAATTCATACTCTTTTCTATTATATTTATCTATAACTTTCATCTGTTTAAAGGATGGCGGAGGAGGTGGGATTCGAACCCACGGTCCACCTCACGGCGGACACACGCTTTCCAAGCGTGCTCCTTAAGCCACTCGGACACCCCTCCATCTATCTTTTTTTAATTTTTTTTTACTCTTTATTTTCTGGCGGAGAGGGAGGGATTCGAACCCCCGTCCCGGCTCATCACCGGAAAATCGATTTCGAGTCGACCCCGTTACGACCACTTCGGTACCTCTCCTTTTTAGAAAAAAATCCTTTAAAATCTTTTCACAGCTTTCTCTCTCAACTTCAGCTTCCACTTCAAAGTGGTGGTTAAACTTTTCAAAGTATCTTAAATAGACATCAACTCCACCTCTTATGGGATCGTATGCTCCGAAATAAAGTTTCTTAATTCTTGCATTTACAAGAGCCCCGATGCACATCAGGCAGGGCTCTTTTGTAACATAAATTTCCACATTGTTTAATCTGTAATTTCCTATTTTTTTAGCTATTTTTTTGAGAAGCAGAATCTCTGCATGGGCAGTGGGATCATTTTTTACGATTACCTGATTATGAGCTTTCCCTATAATCTCACCGTCCAATACGGCAACAGCACCGACCGGAACTTCTCCCTTCTTTTCAGCTTTCTTTGCTTCTTTTAATGCTAATTCCATATATTTATTCATTTTTATAACCTTTTTTCACGCCCGAGAGGATTCGAACCTCCAACCTGCTGATTCGTAGTCAGACGCTCTGTCCTGTTGAGCTACGGGCGCAACAGGTGATTTTAT
>JALVQI010000112.1 GCA_027031485.1 Candidatus Aminicenantota bacterium
AGGGATGAATGATGATGTGAAAGAGATGTTAATAAATTATCCCTGGGAAGGTAATGTAAGGGAGCTGAGAAATCACATGCTCTTAATAGCGACAAATATGGAAGAGGAAAAGCCTGTGGAGATAAGAAACCTTCCGGAAGCCATTTTAAAATATTTTTCAGAAATAAATACAGAAAGATTCGATGATAAGAAAATTGAAATTCTTAAAAAAGAGTTAGAGAGAAAGGAATTTGAGATGATTAAAAAGGCTCTTGACATAACCCATGGCAACAAAACAAGGGCAGCAAAAATTTTAGGGATGTCAAGAAGTGGATTTTTTAAAAAGTATAAGCAATTCTTCGGGGAATCCTGATCAATTTTTTCCCATTATTCAATCCTATTACTCATCTTGACTCATTGACAAAAAAAGACCTTTTTGACAAGATTAAAAAGTCAAGAAAGTAAAAGAGGAGGAGTTATGAAGAAAATAAACGCCATAATATTACCCCTTATTCTTATATTTGTATTTTTCATAAAAGCCTATCCTCAAAACAATGAAATTTTTAAAAAGGAGTTTCTATATTTTGATTTTGAATCCGGTTCTGTCGGTTCATGGTCATCCTATCCTCCTTCCGAAGATACAGCCTATGACCCTTCTATTTACATACGAAAAATAGGAGAAAACAACACAAAGGCTTTGATAAGAGAAACACAGCCCAATTATAAAATCCGATACTATGTTGGAATAAGAAAAAAAGTACACTTTTACATAGATGAAAACAGTAAAATTGAATTTGATTATTTTATAAAAAGTTATACGGGCGTTAAAAGTTTAAAAATCAAATTTGCTTTTGAAAATAGCTCTCCTAAAACCATAGAGGTTAAAAATCCTGTTATTCTTAAGTGGTGTAAAATTTCTAAAAGCCTTAAAAATATTCTTCCTTATAAAAGCAAAGTTTTGTTAAAAGCATTCGCAATTATAGTGGAAACTGAAAAAGCTGATACTGATACTAAAATTAAGTTTGCAGTGGATAATGTTAGGATAACAGGGTATTCAAAAAAGAGCTTTGATATAGAAAGCCCTGAAACTTACTTTTTAAAAGAATTTAACATTTCTGTGTTAAAAAGACACTATAATTTTAACGATAAAATTTTAATAAGGGCAAAAGCTCCGCTTTCGCTATCAAAAGTAAGATTAACAGTAAAAGATGCTTTAAAGGATAATAAAAGAATAGAAAGATTTTTAAAACCTGAAGGGAAAAATATAATAATATCTCTCAATGCAAAATATATAGGTGCAGGATTCTGGAAAGCTATTATAAAGGGAACTACCAAAAAGGGTGATAAAATTAGCTCATCTCTTGTTTTTTTTGTAAAACCTAAAAATCCTCCAAATGACCACCCTCTTCTTCTTATACTTAACAATCAGCGTAAAGAATTAGTGAATTCTCTAAAAAGTGGGATTAAAAAGAAGATGTGGAATGATTTTTCCAATAATTTAAAAAAGAAATGGGGGAAAATTGATATTAATGAGTATAATTATAATCTTGATGCCTATGATGATAAATACTGGCTACCAACATACGGACTTTATGCAAACTCTATAAGAAAAATCGCAAAACTTGCGAGAGAATATGCCTTTTATTATTTCATTACAAAGAATAAAGAAGCTTTTAATAAAGCAAGAAAAATTCTTTTAAAACTAAGCGAGTGGAAAACCTTCGTTCATCCCCATATACTCAAAGAGGGACAATTTACCTACTGGCCTGTTGGTAAAATGATTGGAGATCTTGCAGTAGCTTATGATTTTATTTATGACGGGCTATCAAATGGTGAAAAAAAGATAATATCAAAAACTCTTCTTACAAAAGGAATAATACCGGTTTTTAAAGAGTATGTAAGAGACAACAGAGTTTCTTCAAATACTTCAAACTGGATAGCGGATGTTACGGGAGGTGGAATCTTATGCGCTCTGGCAATTAAAAATGAGTATAAAGATAGTGAATTGGAACCATATTTTTCCGGAATGATATTAAAATTAAAAGCTTTGATTGATAATGCAGTCGGTGATGATGGAGGCTATGGCGAGGGACTTTCCTATCTTTTACATGCCTTGCACCTTACCTCACAGGTTATGCCTGCTTTAAACAATAATTATAATGTTGAGTTTCCTGAAAAATTAAACAAAATTTTTGATAGTATTTTTTATCAGATTAATCCCAAAACTCATGATCTTTATGATTTCGGAGATACTTTATCCGGAAATAAACTTCACCTTCACACAAAAATATCTTTAAACACAAGACAATCTCTCATATACAATAGCATCTCCCATATGGTATATTTAATAAAGAAATATAAAAATCCATATATGAAATGGATTTATGATTTTGCACCTCTTGCAAGTGACCTTGATATTTTATTCTATCCTGATAATGTAAAAGAAAAACAACCTCCCCTACCTCCGAAATTAAAAACTTTCAAAGACACCGGAATAGTATCCATAAGGGATAGAAACTCAGATAAAGATTTCTTTTTTGTGATGCATTGCGGTCCATTCTATAATCATAATCATTTTGATCAGGGAACATTCTTTCTTTCCTATGATGGAGAAAACTATATCACAGAAGCAGGCAAAACAGACTACTATCTTGATCCATGGTACAATAGTTTTTTTATTCAGCCAATAGGACACAATACCATCCTGATAAATGATAATCCTGAAAGTCAGAATCACGGAGATTTTTTAAAGGATGTAAAAGAGTGGAAAGATTATGCAAAAATTGAAAGCAGCGCAGAGTTTGAAAATGAAGCTTTTGTAAGCTGCAATCTTTCCAAAGTTTATAGAAAAAATACAGACAAAGTCATAAGAAATGTACTTTACCTGAAACCCAATATAATAATACTTGAAGATATTATAAAACCTGTAAAAAACTCTCAAAAAGCAAGCCTTCTTTTCCACCCGCTTTATAAAAAGGATTTATCAATAGATAATGGAATTATAAGAATCAAAAGAGCTAAAAACTCTCTTTATATTAAAACAGTTAATTCTGAAAATATAAAATATTCAATATTAAAAAGGCCGCCTACACTTGTTGAGGTAACATCTTTGAAAGATCCAATCCTCTTAAAGGAAAGAGGCTATCTGAAAATTGATAAGAATTTCAATGGAAAACCCGTCTCTTTTTTAAATATCCTTACCTTTGAAAAAGCTCAATTAAAATCATTAAATTTAAAGAATTATGATAATTATCAAAAATTACATTTGAAAGGAAGAGAAATTTTTATAAAAAAATCAGGCGGGAAATTTATTTCATTTAATGGAATAATTTCGGATTCCAATTTCATCATAAAGGATAAAAATCGCTGGATATTTATGTATGCAAAAACAATAGCTCTAAAAAACATAATCAAAATCTCATCATACAACAAAGTTTTTTCAAAAATAGAGTTAGAAGATAATTTAATAAAAATAAATATTAATTCACCAGAAAAAACAGAACTCTACATTAAAACATTCAAAAGAATTTCAAAAATAATATTTAACAAGGAAAAAATAAAGGTACAAAAGGATATAAAACTTAAACTATCTTCCGGAATAAATCATATAAACATAATCCTGAAAAAATAATTTTTAAAAATTTATCAAAAAAGCGAAGGATTTTCATTCTATCTTCAGTACTGTTTATATGAAGAAAAAAATAGATTTGAACTCCGATTTTAATCAAAAAGAGAAAGAGATTTTAGAAAACTTTTTCAGAAATATTGAGTTTGAGGAGAAAAAGGTCTCTTCAGAGCTCTCGTACAATCTTATTAAAAAACTTGATAAAATGAATAAAAAAATTGGTTTCCTTTCCCTTTTAAAATCATGGGTATATGCGATTTCTTTCACTCTCGGAATAATAATTGGAGTTTTTCTTGGAGCTTCAATTAAAAACAGTTCAACAAATCATAATTATGCGAAAATTGAGGAAAACACCATAATAACAGAACCGGTTCTTGTAAATTTAAATGAAATAAATCTTGAAAAAAACAAAATAAAAATAACAGGAGGTTACAATGAGTAACAAAAAAAGAATTTTATCAGTGTTTGTTCTTCTGATTTTCTTAAGTGTAGGAGTACTTGCTCAGGGTTTTCACAGAGGAAATCAGAATGGCTCAAAAATGATGGAAAGAGGAAGGCACCATTTTATGTCCCCGCTCAGAATGTACAAAATGCTAAAAATGCACAGGGATAAACTCAATATTACAGATGATCAGCTGAACAAGATTAAATCATTAAGCTTTTATCTTGAAGAAAAAAAGACAAAGTTAAAAAATGAGAACAGACTTCTCAAAGTTAAACTTCAGGAGGAGCTTGATAATACTAATATCAATTACAACAATGTCAGAAGCATTCTTGATAAAATGAGCCAGAATAGAACAGCACTATTCATTGAAGGATTGAAAGTAAAGAAGGAAATTGAAAAGATTCTCACTCCCGAACAGTTATCAAAGATTAGAGAATTAAAAATGCAGAGAATGATGAGGATGAGAAAAAACAGAATGAAGATGATGAAAAACAAAAAACAGGGTGGAAACAGATAAATAATATCTTGTTTAAATTTAAAGGGAGGTCTTAAAGACCTCCCTTTTTTTATTCCTCCGGTAATTTTAATAGCGGAAAAAGGGTAAGGGTGAATAATGAGAGAATTATAATTCCGTACCCCATGCCCAAATATTGAACTATTAATCCCATTAGAAAAGCATAAACAGCTGAAAAGATAGTTTTAAGCTGGGATTCTCCGGAAAGTCCCGTAGCCATTATTTTCAAAGCTATTTTATCGCTGATATAACCTACATTCAAAGGTTTTCTGAGATTTTCAAGAATGAAAATTGAGATAAAGAATATTATTGAAAGAAGATAGAGTTTTAACAAAAGAAAAACACCCGAACTCAGAAAAAGGGCAATACCTACCAAAAAGGTTAAATTTATACCATGGGCTACACTTTTTACCTTTTTTGAAAATGGTCCGGCTTTTTTTGATGTATAGGAAGTCATAAGATAAATTATAAAAT
>JALVQI010000113.1 GCA_027031485.1 Candidatus Aminicenantota bacterium
TTTAACCCTCTCCTTTGCTTCAAGAGCCTGATGAAGACCTTCGGAGTATCTTCTTCCCGGCATCAGTCTTCCGGTGAATTCATCCACAATCAGGACTTTTCCATCTTTAACCATATAATCAACATCTTTCTGGAAAAGTGCATGGGCTTTCATAGCCTGATGTATGGCATTTATTAAATCCATATGTTTCATATCATATATATTTTCTATTTTAAAGAATTTTTCCGCTTTTGCAATTCCTCTTTCGGTTATGGCAACTGTTTTTGATTTTTCATCAACCTCATAATCCCCGTCAACCTCTTTGGGTTCTTCTCTCTCCATTGAAAACATTGATTTGGGTTTTTCTTTATTTGTTACTATCACCTTTTTCAATGTTCTTACAAAAGCATCGGCTTTTCTGTAAATATCTGTGTTTTCCTCTGTGGGGCCTGATATAATAAGAGGTGTTCTCGCTTCATCTATTAAGATACTGTCAACTTCATCCACTATTGCAAAATTGTGTCCTCTCTGAACAAGGTCTTCAAGATAGTATTTCATATTATCTCTCAGATAATCAAAACCGAATTCATTGTTTGTTCCATAGGTTATATCAGAATTGTATGCCTCTTTTCTCAATGATTCATCCATATCATGCTGTATATAGCCGACTGTTAGACCTAAAAATTCATAAATAGGACCCATCCACTCCCTATCTCTTTTGGCAAGATAATCATTAACCGTTACAATATGAACCCCTCTGTTTTCCCTGGGATTTCCGAACTCATCTCTGGAATCAAGTGCATTGAGATATGCTGCAAGGGTTGCGACAAGAGTTTTACCTTCTCCTGTTTTCATTTCCGCTATATTTCCTTTGTGAAGAACGATTCCACCAAGGATCTGAACATCAAAATGTCTCATATTGATTACCCTTCTTCCGACCTCTCTTACAACCGCAAATGCTTCCGGTAGAATCTCATCAAGATAGTTTGCTATTTCTTCATCTCTTCTCTTTTCATCGGAAATTTCTCTGTAAATCTCATTAATCTTTTCACGATACTTTGATGTTTTACCTCTTAACTCATCGTCTGACAGTTTAACAATCTGAGGCTCCATTTCCGAAATTTTACGAACCAGAGGAAAATATTTTTTTAATTCTCTCTCATTTTTTGTTCCGATAAACTTTTGAACCAGCCACTCTATCATAATGAGTAATTTTATATGTTTTGAACTATTTAGTCAAACTCTGTGTCTCAAAATTTTCCTTTACTCTATGGAAAATAAAGCTTGGTGGTTATATAATATTTACTTGATTTGTCCGGAGGTAATTTGGATTATATAGAGATTAAAGGAGCCGCTCAAAATAACCTGAAAAACATTGATATTAAGATTCCAAAAAAAAGGTTTATTATTATAACGGGGGTCTCAGGTTCAGGTAAATCATCTCTGGCATATGATACAATTTTTTCGGAAGGGGAGAGAAGATATCTTTCCACTCTTTCTCTGTACGCAAGGCAATATTTGAAAGAGATTGAAAGAGCTGAGGTTGATAAAATCAGCGGACTTTCCCCTACAATTTCCATTGAACAGAAGACAATCGCTCCTAATCCCCGCTCCACGGTGGGTTCTGTTTCTGAGATATATGATTATCTGAGACTGCTATTTGCCAAGGTGGGTGATGTTCACTGTCCCCAATGCGGAGAGAAGATTAACAGAGTTTCTAAAAAAGAGCTTTTTGATCACATAATAGAAAATTTTGAGGGGAAAAAAGTGAGAATTCTTTCTCCCGTAGTTATGGGAAGGAAAGGAGAGTTTGGCAGACTTTTTCAGGATTTAATCAACAAAGGTTTTACAAGAGTGAAAGTTGACGGAGAGTGGAAGGAACTTGATTTATTGGATAAGCTTGACAAAAACTATGAACATTCCTTAAGTGTTTTGATTGATTCAGTTGTGGTAAAAAGAGAGAAGGAGGAAAGAATTAGAAAATCTCTTGAAAAAGCTTCTGAACTTTCCGAAGGTATTATCTCAATAGAGACCGATGATGGGGAGAGGTTCTTTACAACAGAGTATTTTTGCCCGAAATGTGGAATTTCCATTAAAGCTCCGGAACCAAGAGATTTTTCGTACAATTCTCCCTATGGATACTGCCCCTTGTGTAAAGGTCTGGGGTTTATTGTTAGGGAGAAAAGAGGTGAATTTGAAATTATGGAGACCTGTTCTCGATGTAATGGGAAAAGATTAAATAAAAATTCGCTGAGCGTGAAGATAAATGGTAAGGATATTGCTTACTATGGAAGAATCTCAATTAAAAGATTAAGGGAAGAGATATTGGCTTTGAATTTTCATGGCAATAAGAAAGCGATAGCAGATAAAATTTTATCAGAATTAAAGATTAGATTGGATATCATGGAAAGGCTATCCCTTGATTATCTTTCTCTGTTCAGACCTTTGTTTTCACTCTCCGGAGGGGAAGCACAAAGAATAAGAATAGCATCTCAATTGGGCTTAAATTTAAGAGGGGTTATTTATATTTTAGATGAACCCAGTATTGGTCTTCACCCCTATGATCATAAAAAACTTTTGTCTGTTCTTGAAGAGTTGAAGGAGAAGGGGAATACGATAATCGTGGTGGAGCATGATGAGGAAACAATAAAAAAGGGTGAATATATAATTGACATGGGTCCCGGGGGAGGTGACGAAGGGGGAAAAATTCTTTTCTCCGGAGAATACAAAGATTTTCTAAATTCTGAAACTTTAACAGCCTTGTATTTGAAAAGAGAAAAGAAACCATATGTTAAATATAAGAGAAAGATAGCAAAGGAATGGATTGAAATAAGAGGGGCAAGAGCAAACAATCTGAAAAACATCAATGTTAAAATTCCTCTTGGAGTTATTGTGGCTATAACAGGAGTGTCAGGTTCAGGCAAATCATCTTTAATCTTTGATGTTTTATATAAAAGTTTTTTATCCTATAAAAGAAAGAAAGTGTTTACAAATTGTGATTTTATTTCAGGATTTGAATTCATTAAAAGAATGTTGTTAGTTGATCAATCTCCGATTGGTAAAAACATAAGATCAACTCCGGCTACCTATTCAGGTGTTTTTTCCGAGATAAGAAAACTTTTTTCAATGTTACCTGAAGCAAGAAGTAAAGGATATGATCAATCATTTTTTTCTTACAATGCTTCAAAGGGAAGATGTCATAAATGTGAGGGGAAAGGGCTTTTAAAAGTTGAACTGGGATTACTTCCTCCTGTTTATGTTAAATGTGATGAGTGTGGAGGAAAAAGATTCGGAGATGAATTACTCTCTATTAAGTATAAGGGGAAGAATATATATGAGATACTTGAACTTACAGTTGAAGAAGCCTGGAGGCATTTTAAAAACATTCCTTCTGTAAGAAGGAAGTTAGAATTTTTAGTTGAAATTGGTATGGGATATGTTAAGCTCGGGCAACCAACACCCAGGCTTTCGGGAGGAGAGTCTCAGAGAATAAAACTTGCTAAAGAGCTGGGTAGGGGTACTCTGGATAAGACCGTTTATCTTTTAGATGAGCCGAGTGTGGGGCTACACTTTGATGATGTGAAAAAATTGTTAAAAACACTTAGAAAATTTTCAGAGAGAGGAGATACGGTTATTATTATTGAACATAATCCGGATATTATTTATAGCTCTGATTATGTAATTGATCTTGGTCCCGAAGGAGGAGAGGAAGGAGGATATGTTGTAGCAACGGGAACTCCGGAAGGAATTATGAGAAATAAAAAATCCAAGACTTTAAAAAATTATTCTTTATAAAGAGAATTTTTTTGTTTGAAGAGCTTCAGGAATATATTGGTAGCGAGGGGAGGATTTGAACCTCCGACCTTTGGGTTATGAGCCCAACGGGCTACCACTGCCCCACCTCGCAATATACTCTATTTAATCATAAAAGCACTATTTTGTCAATAATAAGCTGTCTTCCCTAAAAATCGGATAAGAGAATTAAGAGGGTAATAACGGGTTATTTCTTAATAAATTTATTCTAAAAATTCTCTGTTTTGAAATTTTTTTTCAGTGAAAGAGAAAAAATTGTGCGAAATTCTATTTTTATCTTGAAAAATTCCTGGTTTTTACCCATTTTTAGGCATACCTTCCCCCTCTAATTATTACTCATTCCTTAACTCTATTTCTTCCAGAATATGAAACCTATGTAATTATCCTTAATAAATTCTTCCATAAACTATAATACCTATACTCACGATTAAATTTTAATATGATATATCTCCCCTTCCTCACTACTAACACTGCCTCTTTTAATCTGTACCTTATGCTTGCCACCATAAGAGTTTGCCACTCCTCCGGTAGATACATATTCCTGAAATATTTTAAAAGATTCTGAGCCAAAAGCATGAAAGCAAATACAACATTGTTTCTCTTTAAATCTCCCGATGAAAAACTCATCAAGGCTATGTCCCACTTAATCTCTTTTATTATGTTCTCACTCTGGCCTCTATCATTATATTCCATCAATAATTCCTCAGGCTCATAATCTCCGTTCGTTGCTATTGCAAACCATCTCCAATTCACATCATACTCTCCGAATTCAAACACAGGCTTGTTGCTAATCCTCCTTCTGAAATAATACACATCAAACGATACCATCTTCTTCGGATTACTCCCCATCACATACGGAACTTTCATCGCCTCATATTCTGTCTCATTTCCTCTCTTATCTCTGATAATGAATTTCTTCCACATCTTCTTTCTGTTTTTATTCTCTTCATAACACTGTTTTATATAATCATCCTTTCTCGCTTTTATTATAAACTTTTGCCCGTACTCTTCCTGTATTGTCCAGATTAATTCTCTTAACCATCCCGCACTGTCGCTCCTGACTAAAACCTCTTTTACCCTTGATAAAATCTCTTGCTCTTCAAACCTAGCAAACACCTTCTTTATCGTTTCCGATAATCCTGTCTGGGGGGCTTTATTCCCTTCATCCAGATATCCGTATATCATCTGGCCTGTCTCTTTCACACTCACCGTCATCGCTCGTATGCTTAACTCTC
>JALVQI010000114.1 GCA_027031485.1 Candidatus Aminicenantota bacterium
ATTTTCAATAATATCCCTTCCGTATACATTTTTTCTTACAAGGATGGCTATATCACCCATTTTAAAACCTGCATTCAGAGCATTTTCAATTGATTCTTTAAGAGCTTCATAATATATCTTTTCAATCTCATCTTTATCATTGCCTTCAACCGGGAAAAATTTTACATTTACATATCCATTCTCTTTTTTTGTAGCAATTTGCCCTGAATTTTTAAAATTTGTTTTAATATCCTCCGAAATTCCTTCGGGTTCATTGAGAGTTTGAGAGATATTTTCAGGTGAAAAAAAGTTATTATTAAAGTTTACAATTTCCTTATCGCTTCTGAAGTTTTTTGTGAGAGTATCATTGAGCTTTTTATTCTCTAAAAATTTTAATGAAGGAATTTCACGAACAAGGATATCCTCATTCATCAGCTCTGCATTTCCTCCTCTCCATCTGTATATTGCCTGCTTTCTGTCCCCCACTATAAAAAGGCTTGAATTTTTTTCTCCCGAGAAAATTTCATTTATAAGAGGAGAGAGAGCCTTAAATTGAAGTTCACTTGTATCCTGAAACTCATCTATTAGAAAATGATAGAATTTTTCGGATAATTTCAGGTATAGATAAGGGGGGGCAGTCTCTTCCCATTCCGAAAGTTTTTCCTTGATCTTTTTGCTGAATTCCTCAACATATATATTCCTTTTGCTCTTCTCCCAGAATTTGTAAAAATCTGAAAAAAATCCTGTAAAATTATTGCCTTTGTATAGGGATAGGAGGGGTACTATTTCAATTAAAATTTTTTTAGTATCCTCGTATTTCTCCCGGAATAGTTTTCTAAAATCTTCCGATCCCTTATTCTTTTTAAAAAAAGCGGAAAGATCATCCTTTTTAAAAAAAGCTTTGTTAATCAGCTCATCAAAAGTGGAAATCTTTTTCGGGTCCTCCTCAAATTTTTTTAAAGCTTTTAGAAAAGCAGCGGAAACTGTTCTACTATTAAAAACTTCCTCATCCAAACCCTCATCAATCAGTTCCGATAAGCCCCCCGGTTCTGTAAGTTTGTTCTTAAAAGCTTCTAACTTTTTAAAAAGTTTTTCGGAAAGCTCTCTTTTATCAAGTTTTTTAATTTTTCCAAAATCCTTTTTGATGCTCAATTGATAAAGTCTTGAAACACTCTTTTGAATTTTTTTCTCAGGTGAGAATGTATCAAATAACTCTGCCTTGAAAAGATCAAGCAGAAAATCTTCCATATATTCCCAGTTTTCTCTTGAAAGCTTTTCCGTAAAAGCCAAAATTTTATCGCTGAGTTCCTCCGATGAATCAATTCTTATCTCATATTCGGGATCAAGTTTAAGCTCAGGTGCAATAACCTTTACTATTGAGCTCATAAGAGAATCTATTGTTTTAACATTAAAATCACCAAATGCGGAAAGAATCATCTCCATTAAAGATTCCGCATTTTCAAGGATTCTATCTTCCGATATTTCGGAAAGCCCGGAAAGATTTTCAAGAAAACTCTTATCATCATCCGACAAATTCTCTTTTTTCCTTCCAA
>JALVQI010000115.1 GCA_027031485.1 Candidatus Aminicenantota bacterium
AAATATTTATTAACAAGCTCAGTAAATACGGCATACAGAGTAAGAGTGTTTTACGATAGTGAGCTGGATGAAAAAGTAGGAGAACCTTTTGTTAAGATAATTGAATTGTTTAAATCTAAAGAGCACAAAAGTATAGACCCTGAAAAAGTAGGATTTTTTATAAGAAAATATATTGAGGGAATGATAGAAGGGTTTAACCCCGGACCTCCAAACTTAAACACCTGCGGAGAATATCTTGGTTACACCACATATAAAACAGCTGAAAAAACATTAGAAACACAAAGATAAAAATGATATATTGGATACTGATAATACTCATTGTTGTGGCAAGAATTCTTTATTTTAGCGTGATTTTCGGAGAAAGAGATATAGATGAGATAGATAAATTCATATATGCTCTTTTATACAGAGGTTATGCGGAAGAAGGTCCGGCAGGAAATACTGAGTTAGATATAAATATAAAAAATATACGGCTTCCTTTAATAAAATATAAAGAAAAAGGTAAAGTAGGGATGTATATTTATCTGATAAAAGAGAAAATTGCGGAAGAAAAGGATGAAATATTACAGGAAGAACTAAAAAAGAGAAAAATTGAGTATTATATAGGAAATAGTTATAAACCCGCATATTATATAGATATGAAAACTGATGTGGAAAAGACAAAGGAGATGATCAGATTTATAAGTGAGGAGATATTTGAAAAAAGTGTAAAAGTCTCATTGTGTTTAATAGGTGTATGTATTAACAGGAAAAAGATCATAGATTTTGAAGATACGAAAGAACTTGATGAGAAGGGTATAGACATAAGAATGCCCACAGAATTCTGGCAGTGGCTTTTGTGGAAGATAAAAAATCCGAGAGGTAAGATATGAGTATCCCGCAAATAATTTTGGCTATTATTGTTTTGTATTATGGATATAAGGTTTTAAATGAATTACTCGGATTCCCATTGAAATTCAGAAGGAAAAGACTCACCGAGGAAGATATCGAAATGTATCTGAAGATGTTATTAATAAGAGGATATGTAAAGTATGGGAAGAGGAATGGTAGAATGTATATAGAATCAATGATGAGAAAAGGAAGAAAGATAATAGTGAGAAAATACGATTTCAGAAATGAGATTGGTATGTGTGTGTATGTGCCGGAATATGAGAAGGAAATGGAGCGGGAAATAAGAAACTTTTTAATTGAAAACAAAATTGAAAAGGAGATATGGCGCGAGTGGAGAAAGGAATTTGACAAAAAGGTTCTGGGAGTTGACATCGGAAGCGATATTGATAAAGGGGTGAGGATATTGAAATACATAACGGAAACAGTATTTGAAGAAGAAAAGAAGCTGGGAAGATTAAAGGTGTATTTCAGATATATGGCACAATCCGATGAATATTATGATTTTCCAATTGAAAAGTTTGAGAGAGATCCTGAGAAGATAAAGCAAATAAAAAGATATACAAACTGGATGGGGCTATTATTCGGGTGGATGGCAGAAAAGAAGTAAAAACCTTTCAGAAGCAATGACTTTTCGAAAGAT
>JALVQI010000116.1 GCA_027031485.1 Candidatus Aminicenantota bacterium
CAGGATAAAAGAGGCTGAACCTTGTAAGGTTAATCCTTTTTCTGTCAACCTCAACCTGTCCGAAATCCGGATGGGCAGTTAGATCAAGGGTCAAAGATGAGGTAAGTGAATATTTCAAATCAAGCCCAGTCCCTAATTTATAGTCAAGATCTTCCGAAGGTTCCTTTGTTATACCTGAAAGAAAATAGGGTCTTATATTCAGAGGTTTTCTTTTTTTAACTCCTTTGATCCCTTCTAAAATACCTGCCTTTGATATTAAATATATTCCCTCATTTCTGTGAAAAGCCGTCCACATATCCTCTTCATTTTTTCTTGCAATAAATCTTTTGAAATTTATCCCCCATTTATCATTTTCAGGATCAAACTTCAAAGTTGAAAATGGGATTCTTATCTCAGCACTCCAGCCAGAATCCCAGATATAAGCCTTTCCCTCCCAGATACCATCCCAGTTTTCATTCTTGAATTTTCCCTCATCTGTTATATATGAATCAAACCTTGCTCCATTAGGATTGATAGTAAATAAAAACCCATTCCTGCGATCCCTGTATGTGTCAATAATAATAGATACATGGTCGTCCGCTGTCATATCCGAATCTCTTTCCATCTGCTTTGCAAAAATTTTTTCGGGAGAAGGATCAAAACATTTTATTCCTATGTAAAGATTATCACTATCGTATAATACCCTTATCTCTGTTTTAAATGATGCCTTTTTACCCTCATCAGGTTCTTTCTGAAGAAAACCTGTGGCAGGAAGAGCCTTTCTCCAAACTTCTTCATCCAACCTACCATCAAGAACAATTTTAGAATCTATTTTATAAGCCCTTATTTGCTTAACAGTGTTTGGAAATATAAGAAAGGGGAAAACCAAAATTAAAAACAAAACAAAAGTCTTTTTCATCCTAATACCTGCTTTTCAAAGCTTAATACACTTTTATATCATATCAAAGAATAGAAAAGATACAAGAGAGGTTTGATTTTAAAAACTTTCCTGAATAAAAATATCATCTATAGAAACTATTTTAATATAAATAAAAATGGATTGCCGGGTCAGGAATATTTGCTTTTGGTATTATAATTTTGTATAAAATCCGAAAATTTGGAGAGTGAGGTCTTTTTTGTTATTTATGAAAATGTGGGCTTCTCCGTCACATTATTATTTAAGCATAATCTTTTACCGAGATGCGAAGCCCTTAAGGGTTTGAGTGGCGAGGCAAACCAAATAGCAGTTTGTTAGACAAGGCTGTTAGCAACGAAGCGAGCGATAGCAATCGGAAAGTCGCCCTAAGTTTCATTTTAAATACTTCTTGTTTTTTCCAATATTCCTAAGTTTGTTTTCTAATTCTATCGGAATTATAATCTTTAATCCATCCTTTTGTTTTTCATAGTATATTATGTCCACTTCTATTTTTTCTGTTAGCATATTTTTGTATTGATATGTATTAGGCTTCAGACTTATTGGTATATTTCCAACATAACCATCGATACCTTTGCTTTCTTCCTCGGGTGTTGAGAGTTTATAGTCTGTATCAAACCTTCCTGCAATCTTTTTCAAAACTGCTTCTTGAAATCTTAATCCTATAAAGGTCTTCACTATTACCAAATCCCTTACCCACTGCCTGATCATAGATTCATCAATTTGATTTATTACATCCTTAAAATTATTAATCATTTCCAAAATCTTTTTTGTTGCTTCATCTATCGAATCAGGATATCGGTTTAAATACCATTCTTCCCACTCTTCCAATGTTCTACCGGTAAACTCTTTTATAAGTTCACTCATCTGACCTACCACTTTTGGCCTTGTTGCCTGAGCATTCTGATTTGCTAAGTTCATAATTTGAGTTGTATACTTTGGAAATTCAGGGCTCTCTATCTCCATTAACCTGCGTATTTCTTCAATTTTTATTTTAAATTCCATAAGTACACCTCACTGAATATCTTTTGTTTTTTCTTCACTTTTACTTTTAACTTCTATAGTATTGTGATTATTGCTTTCTAACTTTAAGAATCTATTTTTTAAATAAAAATCGGAATCTCTATCTACTGTAGCAACCCCACTCTTTATTAAATAAGCATTAACAAATATTTTGTTTTTGAGATATACATATGCCTCTACCGATTCTTTCCCTGCCACATATCCTTTATCAAATCTAAGATATACCTTCTTTTTTAGCAAATATTGTCTTAAATAACTTATGGCTGTATCTAATTTTGCTATAACAATACCTCTTAACTTTACAATAAGCCCTGTATCTAATTTCAATCTTCCATCTTCTAAAACCTCAACCACTTTATAAAATTCATTTTTACCAAATTTTAATTTATCCGGTTCAATTACAGGCTCTGCATCTTTTATTCTTGGTATGTAAGCTATCTTTTCCGGTGTTATAAGTTGCTCTCTCCTAATAAATTCAATTTTTTTACTAAATATATCTAAACCATTCATTCTTACTTTTTTATTTATAACTTCCAAAAAATCCTCGTTTATCTCATAACCGATTGCATTCCTCTCCAATCCTAATGCAACCTTGGCTGTGGTTCCACTTCCCAAAAATGGGTCTAAAACTGTCTCCCCAACAAAAGTAAACATTTTTATTAATCGCTTAGGTAGCTCATCTGGAAACATTGCTTGATGATCTATCTGCCTTGCCCCTCCGAAATACCAATGTCCATAAAAATACTCTTTCCATTCTTGTTTGGATAACTTGGATTTCTCTTTAATCTCTTTAGAAACTTTTTTGCTTTTATCGGGTTTTTTAAATATCAGGATGTGTTCATAATCAATTTCTATCATTCCATTTGGAGGATATGGATATGAGCCCATTACATTTGCTCCACCAGTTGTGTTCATAGTTGTTTTTTTCTGCCAAATTATAGATCCCATATAATCAAAACCAATATCTTCACATTGTGCTATTATCTCCGCGTGAAGTGGTATAATCTTATACCTGCCATACACGATAGATCTTGCGAATTGATCCCCTATGTTTATTACTAATCTTCTTCCTTGTTCCAACACTCTATATGATTCTTTCCACACCCTATATAGATCTTTCAAGTATTCATGTAGTGTCTGACCATATCCAATTTGATTTTTTGTGCCGTAATTTTTTATAGACCAGTAAGGGGGAGAAGTAACTATTAGTTGAATGGAGTTATCCTCTATCTCTATCATCTTTCGACTATCACCTATTATTATTTTTGCCCAATTCACCATGATTATTCCCCATTTATCGATGCTATATTAATTTTTCTGAAACTTCGAACGATTTCGCATAACTCGTTTATATCCGAACTGTCAGGACACAACATTAATTCTAAAAAATATACGAACTCTTCGCATATAAATCCCTCTTGATGATCACTATTTTTTGTTTCTTTTGTCATGTTCCACCTTTTCTTTTAGAATTTTTTTTCTACCACTAATTCTTTATCACAAGAAACACGGCTTATAACTTTTTTATCCTTTTCAAATTCTATTTTCACGGCAGGGATTTTGTTTCTCCCTCCCATATTATAAAGAGTGGATTTTCCTATTTTTAAATATTTTACAGTCTCCTCAAGAGTCATTATTTCTCCACAACTTGCCATTATTGGTTTAACTCCTTTTCTGCCCACCAGAACTTATTATCATTTAACATCACATAATAATATTAAGAAAAGTAAATCAAAAAGTCAAGTCTGTTTTTAAAATTTTCCTTTTCCGAGATTGGTGTGGGCGGATCTTATTATTAATCTAAAATAGGAGAAAGGGAGATTTTTATTTTTCCTGTATCTTCCTTTTGCGGATTATGCGGAAGGAAAATTTGAAGGAGTTTATAAACAGATATTAAAATGGCTCCCCGGGCAGGACTTGAATTCGCCACAGGCGAATTAACAACCTATACTACCTTTATCAAACCCCTTTAATAAAACCTCTTTTATCCATTTTCTACCTTTGCCTGATTTAAGCTCCTTTTCTCTTTTCATAGCTTCCCCCCTGGTACTGTATCCCTCAAAGTACAAAAGTTTCCATGGTCCTTTTATCCTTTTAGTGTAAAGAGTACCTCTGTAATCTGGATTATTATGTTCCTTCAATCTTCTCTCAAGATTGTTTGTTTGACCTATATAAGTCTTACCTTCTGGATTGACTATAATATAAACTTTATACATCCTTTTGATTTTTCTGAAATCCTTTAAACAAAAATGGCTCCCCGGGCAGGACTTGAACCTGCAACACTGTGGTTAACAGCCACACGCTCTGCCGATTGAGCTACCGAGGAGCATAAAAGATGAAGTATTTTATTAAATCTATCTGTTTTTGTCAATATCATTAAATATTTTTTTCTGGCTAAATATAAATTCAAACCTTTTCCTCTTTCTACCTTTATTTTGAAATTGCCTTTTTTGTGATATTTAGATACTATTTTTAACAAAGGAAACTTAAGTTTTCAACAAAGCTTCTGAAAAAATCAAATCAAGAAGTGCTGAATCCCTCAAAATAGTCAGCTCTTGATTAAATTGAACATTCTTTGTGCACTTACAAACCCTTATATTTCAATGCTTCTCGTTTACAGTGTTGATATAATTAATTGTAGGGGCAATGTTAGCATTGAGCTTTGAGCATCAAGCTTTGAGCTGATTTTGAAGGTTATCGGTTTATTGCTATTTGTAAATTATCTTTAAATTAAAACTATTAATAAAGAAAATTATTAGTTACAAGCAATATGAAACTTTCCTTCGTAGCCTGCTCAAAGCTCAACGCTCAAGGCTCAGAGCTATTACGTTGAATTGCCCCTACAATGTTATTCACAACACCTCTACCTTATAATCTGATATATTCCTATCCTTTGGGAAGTAAAATAAAAGTTGTGTATAGAGATATTTTTTTATATATAAAAAATATAATGTTCGGCCAGGTGAAAAAATGATAAAAAAAATAATAACAATGATAATAATGATGATAAAAACAATAATAAG
>JALVQI010000117.1 GCA_027031485.1 Candidatus Aminicenantota bacterium
GCAGTTGTCATAACAAAGTCTGGCTCTACGGCGGAAACTATGTCTCAATTTATGATTCTCAAAAATTATTTTGATGACAGATTAAAGGATAAGGCAGCTGAAAGAATAGCTGTTGTAACTGATCCGGCAAAAGGGGACCTTCTCAAAATAGCAAAAAAGGAAGGTTATGCGACTTTTGAAATTCCTCAGAATGTAGGAGGAAGATTTTCTGTTTTAACACCCGTCGGTCTTCTTCCGGCTGAGCTTGCAGGAATCCCTTCAAGAAAGATTCTTGAAGGAGCGGAAAGAGTTCTTGAAAAAATCAAGGATAGGGATGTATTTAAAAATCCTTCCGCTCTTATAGCTGTTATCCTGATAGAATTTTTCAAAAGAGGGAAAAATATATTCGTAATGTTTCCCTATTCATCAAAACTTTATCTTCTTGCCGATTGGTTCAGACAATTATGGGCTGAAAGTCTCGGTAAAAAGTATGA
Source organism: Candidatus Aminicenantota bacterium (assembly GCA_027031485.1). Lineage (GTDB taxonomy): Bacteria > Acidobacteriota > Aminicenantia > JAMOAD01 > JAMOAD01 > JALXDT01. The sequence goes on from JALVQI010000117.1 coordinate 474, forward strand.
TAGGGATGGCAAAGAGATTAAATGGGGGCAGACCCCTGTTAAGGCTCTGGGAGCTGTTGACCAGCATTCTCAGGTTCAGCTTTACATAGAGGGTCCAGATGACAAGGTTTTTGGTTTTATAGAGGTGGAAGAAAAAGGAAAGGATATTGCTATTCCTGAAATTTTAAAGGATTATTCCTCAACATCATATTTAGGAGGGCATAAAATCTCGGAATTGATTGATTCCGAAAAGAGAGGGACCGAGTTAGCCCTTGCAAAGAACGGAAGACCAGGTTTTACTTATAAATTTGATAGAATAAGTCCTGAAAATATCGGAGAATTTTTTATAACAATGGAAATGCAAACTGCGATTGCAGGTGAAATTTTAAATATAAACACCTATGATCAACCCGGCGTGGAGTTAGGGAAAAAACTAACCTATGCTTTTTTGGGAAGAAAAGGGTATGATCTTTCGGAAGTTGAAGATATTCTCAAAAAATTAAGAAAATAAAAGATCTAAAAAATGGAATTTATTATAATAAGCGATGATAATTCAGTTTTGCGAAATGGAAAATATTTTTTAAAGCAAAAAAGAGAAAAAATAGCTGGCTCCCTCAAAAAGATAAATGGAAAGGAGTTTTATCTTTTTTCTGTTTCGGACAAAGATAAAAAGAAGAAGATAAAGAGTGGGAAAATCACACTTATTAACAAAAAAGGTAAAAAAGAGGGGAAGGGAAGAATTATCTTTTTATTTTCCGGAGAATCTGAATATTTAAAGGAAAAGGTGCTAAAAAATCTGGATAAGCTTTCAGGTTTTTCCACAAAGGAAAGAATCAGTTTTTTAATTGAAATCTCAGACAAGAGAGGAATTTCAGGACAGTTTATCCTTTCCAATTTTAACAGAAAAAAAATAGATATCGTTATACCGGAGTTTGAACTGACCACCGAAATTCTTATTTTATCATTATATGATTATACTTTTATTAAAAGGGAATACTTACCTATGATATACAACAGAGTTTTACAGGTGATTAGCAGAAGGGAAGTGAAAA
>JALVQI010000118.1 GCA_027031485.1 Candidatus Aminicenantota bacterium
GTCCAGTTCTATCAAGGGAACCCCCAGTTCCTGAGCCACCCTTTTTATACCTGAGGCCCTGGCCACCTTGTCTGCAGACGAAAGGGCCGGAGAATCGCCGATGTATGGTTTTGTCCCTAATTCCAGGAGTTTTTCCACCACCGCCCGGAGGAAAACAGGATGGGTCACCACTGCCCTTTCCGCTTTAGTGGGAGCCAGAAGATTGGGCTTTACGAGAACCCTGTCCCCCTTGGAAAAAAGCCCGCTCCTTAAGGAAAAAATCCTGTCCATAAGTTTTCGTAAACCTCCCAGGTCATACCATTTCAGGCGGTAAATTTCCACTCGGGGTTTCATTTCTCCTTTCTTACCACGATGGAAACAGTGCTAACATAATCGGAAAGAACTTTTAATCTTATGGTGTATGTTCCTTTTTTCTCTGCGTGGAATGGATATTTCTTAAGATATTTGTATGTGTTGAGATCTTTCATTATTTCTGCCCTGAAGACCTCTCCCTCTTTGTAAAGAATGGGTCTGGCAGAAGGATTTAAAATGGACAGATTCATATTAATATCCCCTCCCCCCATTCCTCTAAGGGGATAGGCTCTTATGTAAAGGACAAGATCAAGGCCTGGTTTGTCAACGGTGAATGTAAGAAGATGGTTTTTCCCTTTTTCCCCGGAGACCGTAGCCTGAAAAACCTGTCCCCTTGATCTCCACCTCTGGTGTAGCCATATTCCCCACATAAATACCAGAAAAACCCCTAAAGCGAAGAAAAGCCGAATCCTCCAGAGTCTCATTTTCCCTCCCGAAAATCTATCTCAGTTTTTGAGGACATTTAGCCCAATTTAGCCTTTTGGTTAGTTTTATATACTTTGCAACATGATTTGTAATTTTAGTGTAACAAAATTGCCAAAGAATTATTATCCGGAGGTTTATCCTGATAAAAAGTTTAGCCATGACTAATGGTTTTCTGTATCTGTCGAGCTTGTCAGAAGCCTTCTTCTTGGAATTCCCAACTTGTTTTCTATCCTTTGTCTATCTCTATAATCAATAGGATGTAGCGAGCAATAATCAACAACGATGAATTTAAGTATATTTTGGGCTATTTCGGAGAAATCTTTCTCCTTGATCTTTTTTATTAATTCATTGATTTGTAGATTTTTGTTATACCACATTAAAATCCCATGCCTTACTAAAAAAGATACTGGCGTATTGATTATATTATCGATCATTTCTACAATTTCAGTTAACTTATCGGAACCAAAAGTATGAATAATTTTACGAATAACACTATATACAGTAAAAAAGCTTAAATTCCAAAAGATAATTCTTGCCATCTTTCTAACTTCTTCATCATCCACTACCCTCCCTCTTTCTTCCCTTTCAGCAATAAAGTTCTTCAATAGTTGTGAAATAAGATTAATTAAATCTTTCTGTGCTTCTTTGCTCTTTATACCCTCAAAGAAAAAGGCTAAGATTCTTAGATAAATATCCATTCCTTCTTTAAAGATCTCTACCAGCTTTTCTTTTTCTAATGAGCCAACACGGCTTTTTATTATACACCCGATAACCTCTCCGGTCCTTATGGCTCTTCTTAGCTCCTTTAAAAAACCATCTTCTTCTTCAGCTTCTTTCTGGTCTATTTCTTCTTTGGTTTCTTCTATTTTATCTTCGAAGCTCAACATCTTCGCTCTTTCCCGTTCAGGAGTAATCATAGCGGATGGTAAAGCTGCTTTTATAATTACATCGGCTTGTTCATCAAAAAACTTTACTTCTTCCTTGAGTAATGTCACTGGTTTGTATTTATCAAATAAACACATAGCATTGAGTTCAACCTCATCTAAAATCTTCGGACTTTTAGAATGATATGTTAAGAAAACTGCGATATAGGCGTATTCTTCTATATGCAAATTTCCCATTAGTTTTTCTATTTCTTTCATTATGTTATCTTCTTCAATATGTTCAGCAAGATATTTAGCAGTGAAAAAGTAATAGATATAAGGATAAGTAAACAAATAATTATTGAAACTATTTTTTGAAATGATTGTTGGAATTAATCTCCTTAGGAGAATTTCTTGTTTGATAGGTAAAGTATATTTATCTCTATAAGCCTTCAAAAAGGAATCAAAATTTTCTGGTGACAATTCATACTTTCTTTGTTTATAGATATAAAAAGCTAGCTCCGTTAGGAAGTTTATGTATATATCAATTTCGTCGCTTCTTACACCCTGTTTACTTAAATAGACTATTACTAGGTACTCGTAAAAATAGCCTTGAGAGGTTATTTCCTGGTTCATTGGTTTTTTAAAAGTTTCATAAGCAACCACAGCAGATAATATAAAGAACGGATATGCAGGTACAATTTTTCTGCCAAAAATTTTGCCTAAAATAGAATCTATTAACTCAGTTTTCTTATCGATCTCTTTATAATAATCTATGATTTCTAAATCTTTGTCTTTTAAAGAAACCCATTTTTTGACTATCTCATATCGTAATGAAGGTTTAAACTCTCGGATTCTAAAATAGGTGAATTCTCCAAGAAGTTTTTCATTTTTAATATTTAGGCTAAAAATATCATCAATAATAAGAATATACCTCGGGTAATCTGTTAGATCATTAATATGTTTCTCTTTATTTTTAGCAAGATGGAAATCATCTAAAATAGGAATTATTCGTTCTTTCTCGATTTCCCGAATGTCTATATCTTTAGTATTATATTCTTTACGAAGTGAATCTACTATTTTATTCTCTATTTTTCCAAGATAGCGATTTTTTCCATCAGAAATATAAACTGGGATAAAATTTCTTTTTAATAACTCTTTAAATATCATTTTGCATAATGTAGTTTTACCAGACCGCTCTTCTCCGGCTATAACTATTTTGGGATAATCGAGGATATTTTTGAGTAAGTCTTGAAAGCTTATCCTCTCCTCATATTCTTCTGTATAATCATATTTATCTAATTCAGGATACACGAATATATCATCTAAAAAGACCTTTCCTTTATAAGGATGAGCCATCGCAAGCATTTCCGCATTTCGCAAGAAATTTTCAAATTTTTCCGTTATTTCCATGGCTCTGATTTTTATTTCTTTCTTGATAACTTTTTTTAATCCTTCATAAACATCCATCCATGCTTCATTTTGATTTGGAAAAGTTGAAATCGGCTTTCCGTCGGTAGGTAAAGCTAATAATTTAGAAATGTTTTCGTCATCCAACCATCCACAAGGAGATAATATGATTGGAATAACCTTAATTCCTTTTTCATTCCGTAATTCTAAGGCTTTTTTCTCCTCTTCTTTACAACTTGGTGAATTTAAAAAATTAGGGGAAATAAATAAACATATAATATCCGCGTCCCTTAAATTGTGATCGATTTTGTTTTGATAATCTTCACCCGGTAATATTTTTCTGTCATACCATTCTTCTATCAATTCGGCATCCTTCAAAGGAGCAAGATGTTTTTTAAACTCTCCAATAAAGTTCTCATCATCGTGTGAATAACTAATAAAGACTTTCAGTTTATTATTTACTTTCTCCATGCTTTCCACCTCCACGATTCTCTCTGATATTACCTATTTTCAGCTTTGTATATAAAACTTGGCGGGGAGCTGAAGCCCCAGGTTGAGGATTTAAGCATAGTTGAAGCGAAAAGGCAGGCGAAAGAACTGATATTCCATTCATATTTCCCTCTTTTGATATGCTTATTTTTTTACAAACGAGCTTAGATATACATACAAGATTTAACCAGTCTCCATTTATCCACATTCCAAATGGATTTATTATGAACATAATATGAACGCTAAAGACTATCTTTTTCGAAAGGTTGAATTCGATTTCGTATTCCGTAAAAGCAATATATCCAAAGCAAAGGCCCAAGACAAATCCTGGTAATAAGTATCTCTGGGTTTCAAAAAAATCAAATGCAGTAGTTGCATCCATTTTACTCATCTTGTTTTATCCGTTAAATGAAATATAGAGAGATTGCATCTAAATCCTTTTGTATCTGTAATCATAGTACAGGTAGTTTCTAATTGTGAAAATGGGTGAAGTATCACATGCATGTTTATCCCTAATCAAGCTCATCGCTTTCCTCCAATCATTGAGTCTGATAAACTGCTGTTTACAAGGCTTGCTCTATCCATACAAGTGTCCCCCTTCACCTGCCCGAGTTCATCTTCGTTCGGCCTCACAGTTAAATTTATATGACAAAAAAAGTAAAAAGTCAAGTGCTTTTTGGGTGGTGTATATTTTCGGTTTTTCCATTGTCCCTTTACCGGGCAAATCGTGGGGATGCTTTGAATGAGTTTCTTCCATCAATGACTAACGGTTTTCCTCACCCAGGCAATCCTGCTGGCATCTTTCCCATTCAAGTTCCAGGGTGGTGTGATTTATACCGTATTTTTCCGTGAGCATTTCCTTTACCCTGGATTTTATCCTCTCCAGTTCCTCTATGTTCTTTGCATCGGTCAAAATGTGAACCTCTAAGGCCGTTATGTTGGAACAAAGGCTCCAGATGTGAAGGTGGTGGGCGTCCTTTACACCGTCAACCGAGGAAATATCCCTCAGAACTTCCTCTGGTTTTATGTCAGACGGTGCAAATTCCAGAAGTATTCTCAGGGCTTCCTTCAAAATCCCGAAGGAGGAAATCAGGATAAAAAGGCTTATGGTAAAGGCAAGGACCGGGTCCACCCACCTTGCCCCTGTAAGGGTTATAACAACTCCACCCAAGATCACCGCAGCAGACGAAAGGGTATCGGTAAGCACATGAAGAAAGGCGCTTTTTATGTTTATATCCTCGCTTCCGTGAAGGATAAGGGCGGCTATTATGTTTACCAAAAGACCCACCGTAGCTACGGCAAGCATTATGCCTCCCTTTATCT